>JANRLT010000027.1 GCA_033762255.1 Pirellulales bacterium
GCCCCCCCCACCCCGCGGCCCGCGGGCCACCCGGGGGCACCCGGCGCCGGGGGGGGCAAAATCGGAATCTGGGTATTATTGTGCTTGGGGATCGGACTCTGGGGGGGGGGACCGGTTTGCTCCGCCGATCAACTGGCCGAGGTGCTCGCCCGGGGAACAATCGTTTGGGGGGGAGACCAAGAAGGGGGTGGACCGTACGTCTTTCCCGATGAACAGGGAAAACAAATCGGGTTTGAGGTGGAGCTAGCGGGGCTGCTGGCCCAGGAAATCGGCCGTCAACAGCAGGCGCCGCGCGAACTGCGGGCGGTCTTTCAGCAGGGGCAATGGGTCAATCTGCCGCTCATGCTAAATAATCAGATCGACCTGGTGCTGAATGGCTATGAATTGACGCCGGATCGTCAGCGGGATTATCTCTGTTCGCGGCCTTACTATATGTATGGACTGCAACTCATGGCCCGTAAGTCCTTGGCGGAGAGCAGTTGGGAAGAGCTCAAGGCCAGCGGCAAAAAGTACACGGCTGGCGTCTTGGTGGGATCGGCGGCGGCCCAGTATTTGCAGAAAAGCCACGCGGACTATATTACCGTCATCGAGTTCGATGGAAACACCGATGCACTTCAAAAAGTCCAGGATGGACTGTTGGATTTGACATTGTTGGATGATTGTGCAGCTCTGCATTATGCCGACAGATTTACCCAGGTCAAGTTTATCAGCCGGCCGGTGGGACAGGGGTACTTTGTGATCCTGGTCAAACAGGGAGAAGATCGATTATTGAAAGCGGTGAATGCAGCCCTGGACGCCCTATTAAATAATGGAGAGCTAAAGTCGCTCTATGACCGCTGGGACATGTCGGGCAAGGCGCAGATGCTGGTCCTGCGAGATACGACCCACGTCGCGAGCGCCGCCACGCAAAGCTTGTGGGATATCATCCGCTTGAATCTACCGCTCTTGCTAGAAGGAGCGGGCTATACAGTGCTTTTGGCCTGTGCGTCCATGCCCCTGGCGATCGCTATGGGAGTCTTGGTGGCATTGGGGCGGCTGTACGGTCCCCGCTGGCTGGCGTGGCTCTGTGCCTGGTATGTCGAGATCATTCGCGGCACGCCGCTGCTGCTGCAGCTCTATGCCATTTTCTTTTTATTGCCCGAACTAGGAATCAATTTGCACTTTCTGGTCGCGGGGATCGCCGGGCTGGCGCTGAACTACTCGGCCTACGAGGCGGAAATTTACCGCGCGGGACTGCAGTCCGTTCCCCGTGGCCAAATGGAAGCGGCACTCGCCCTGGGCCTGACCCGTCAACAGGCGATCTGGCGAATCATTCTGCCCCAGGCGATGCGGATTGTCATACCGCCGGTCACGAATGACTTTATCGCGCTCTTTAAGGATACCAGCGTCTGCTCGGCGATTACGATCATGGAACTGACCAAGCGGTATACCATTCAGGCCAACAGCACGGGAGCATTTATGGAACTTGCGGCGATCACGGCGATTTTGTATCTGCTGATGAGCTATCCGCTGTCGCTTTTGGCGCGGTGGAGCGAGGCCAGATTGGGAGCAAATAAGAATTAAAAATGAAGAATTCGGAAATTAGAAATTCATGTGTAGTGACTAGCAACGACAGTCACTAATCACTATTTCGTAATCCCCAACTGTGGACTAGCGGATTTATGTCCACCGCTTGCCGATTGACTGTCCCTTTTCGCCCATCTCCCGTTGTCTGCTTCATAATGATCACAGTCACCGACCTGCACAAACGTCACGGCCATTTGCATGTCCTCAAGGGGATCGATTTGTCGGTGCGTGCCGGCGAAGTGGCCGCGATCATCGGACCTAGCGGCGGCGGTAAAAGCACGTTCCTCCGCTGCCTCAATGGGCTGGAAACGTTCGATCAGGGGAGCGTGCGGATTGGTGAACGCCAACTGCTGCCGGGCAGCCACTCCGCGTCGACGCAACCGACTTTGCTGGGAATTCGCCGCACGGTGGGGATGGTCTTTCAACAATTCAATCTGTTTCCCCACATGAACGTACTGGAGAATGTGGCGGCTGCTCCGCAAATGGTGCTGGGGGATGAGCGGGAGGCGGCATTGCAGCGCGGGCGGGACTTGCTGGCGCGGGTCGGCCTGGCGGACAAGTGCCATAACCGTCCAGAGCAACTATCGGGAGGGCAGCAACAGCGGGTAGCCATTGCCCGGGCGTTGGCCATGCGGCCCGAAGCTATCCTGTTTGACGAGCCGACCAGCGCGCTCGATCCGCGAATGACCGGCGAAGTGCTGGCCGTGATGCAGGATCTGGCCCAGGAGGGGCAAACCATGATCGTGGTGACGCACGCGATGAATTTTGCCCGACGGGTGGCCGGGACGGTGCATGTCTTTGCCGAGGGAAAGGTCCTGGAAAGCGGGACACCGGACCAAATCTTTGAACATCCCACGCAGGCGGGGACCGCCGCGTTTGTCCGGGAACTAGCGGACTAAGCAGGAAAAGTCGATATTCCACTTTTTTGTGGAAAATATTGCTGCCGTACGGGCTTACGCGGTTACGTTAATTTCCAGTTCTTCATCCGCGTCGTTGGCGATCAAATAAGCCTTGATACTGGCCAGGGTTTGTTTGGCGGACTCTTCCACATCATCGCGGCGGCGGTTGCGATTCCACTTGGGAGCCGCGGATACGTCGATCAGCGTGCACTTGATTAAACGAGCGGGCTTGTCCCCGCTGGCGGGCGTGGGGAGCTCTTTTTCGGTAAAATTGAGATCCAGGATCATCACTTCGGTCCGATCCGTTCGCCGCCGCAACTGTTGCGGCGTGGTCGAGACCTCGAGCCGGATTTGATTGTCGTTGGCGTTAAGCACCGTGGCCTTATGATCGGAGATAAATCCCCGCAGTTTTTCTATGGTCATCGGCAGGGGGACCGTGGTCATCAGCTTGCGCTGGAATGTCGCGGCCGGAGAGCCCCAGAGCCAACGCCACCAACCCACCTCCCGGCGTTCGCTAACGGGCTGGTCAAAGCCCACGCCTAACTGCACAACCCGGTTGCGGCCCGCTTCCTTGGCCATGTAGAGGGCGCGGTCGGCCCGGCGAAGCATGATTTCGGGGGAATCCCCCGCCTGCAGTTCAGTCACGCCAAAGCTGGCGGTTACTCCGCGGCCCCCCATGCCGGATTGGCGTATTTCGCTTAACATGACCCGTATCCGATCGGCCAGCGCGGCGGCGGATTGGGCATTGCAATCCGCGCACAATATAACAAATTCCTCTCCACCGTAGCGCGCGGCAAAATATCCCATTTGCGAAATATTTTGCAACACCTGCGCATAGCTGATCAGCACCTGGTCGCCGACCTGATGGCCATAAGTGTCATTCACGGACTTGAACCGGTCGATATCGGTGATAATGACGCTGCAGGGGAGGCTGCGATCAAAGTGTTCCTTGACCAGTTCCTTAAACGCGCGCTCAAATTCCGCGCGATTGGCCAATTGGGTCAGGGGATCGCGGGTGGCGCGAGCTTGCCAAGCCTGGCATTGCTCCTCCAGGGTGACTTCCCCGGAGGCGTCATGCAGCAGCACCGCCGCGCCGAACAGCACGCCATGATTATCCAGGACGGGAATGGTGTGCATATTGACCGATATCTTTTTTTCGCCGCGGCCGCGGATCACCAATCGCCGCATCGACTGCACCCGCGATTTAAGCGCCATGTCCACGGGACATCCCCCGGGGGGTATTTCCCGGCCATCCTCATCCCGCAAGCGCAATAATTGCGGGCTGTAAATGCGCTGATAGACGCTCGCGGAGGAAATTCCCGTCAACCGCTCCGCCCCGCGATTCCAAACCATGACCTGCAAATTTGTGTCCAAAAAGATGACCGCGTCGTACATGTTATCCAGCAAGCGTTGCTGAAACAGCATGGTCGGACTGGCGGATTCACATCGGCAAAAGTTATGGTTAAGCTGCCAATGCGTGTCCAGCGTACGCGGGCCCAGTTCGCTCAACCAACCGTGGATTTCCCCGGCCCGCCGCGGGTCCGGATCAAATGGCATCAATTCCACAAATTCCGCCACCAGTCGCGGGTCAAACTGGCGGCCCGCCCAGGCGCGCAGCTCTTGTACGGCGCGTTCGTGGGTGAATGCGCCGCGATAGACTTGCGGATTGACCATGGCGTCATAGGCGTCCACGATGGCGATCATCCGCGCCGCCAGGGGCAATTCTCCACCTTGTCCCTCTAGCTTCAAGCGGGTGCCGTCATACCAGGCGGGCACATTGCTGGCAATCTCGAGCAATTCATACGACGCGCTGCTGGCGGACATGATTTCGACACCCATCAACCGGTGCCGGTCCACCACCGCTTGTTCTTCCGCGGACAGTTGTCCCGGCTTGAGCAGGATTGAGTCCGGCAGTCCAATCTTGCCGATATCGTGCAAGAGTGCGGCGATTTCCAGTTGGGTTTGCTCTTCCGCGGGCAACCGGCGCCTCAGGCCCCAGGCCGAACAACATAACGCGACCCGCACGCTGTGCGCGGCTGTTTCGGCATGCTTGCAGCGGAGCGCCGTAAACAGGCTGGCCGCCATCCCCAGCCGGGCGGCGACTAATTCGGCTTGGCTCTTTGCCAGATGGGTTGACCCGCTTGAATGGGCCGGGGTGGATGTGTCGCTATTTCCCAACTCGGCCAGCGCGCCCGCCACATCGGCCAATAAATGATCCATTCGCGCGGCCGCGGGAAAAGACCCTTCCGCCGCCGCGCCGGTAGCGCTAATGCCGCTATTCGGCTCTGGGGCCGCAGGTGACGGCGATGGGCCAACATCAAGGGCGGAGGGAGCAGCCACGAACTATTCCTGCAAAATGATCGCTGGGGAGGGGCACGGTTACATCAAATCTAGGTTATCCTTGTGTGGCATCAACTTGCTGCGTTTTTTAACCCCATTTTGTGCCTGATTTTTCTGATTCCAGGGACATATTTCACCAATTGCGCGGATCACGCGCTTGCCCGGGGGACATGCCGGTTGAGCCGCCACGGACGAAATGTTAGCTTTAAACCAGATGTAGGGCTTATCCGACGGCCGCGGCACGATTGAACGCAAACCTCTTTTGCGATATTGGAAAATTTATCATGCGTCTTGTGACATACCTGGATGCCCAAGGAGAACCCCGCGCGGCGGGCGTGCGGGGTGCGGAATTGGTCGATTTGGCCAATGCCGACCCCGGTCTGCCTAGCGGTTTACGCGCACTGTTGGCGGGAGGAACGTCATTGTTAGAGCGGGCCGCGGCGGCCATCCGCACGGGGCCGGGTTTGGCCAGATCCAGCGTGCGACTCTTGCCCCCGATTGTCGATCCCCAAAAGATCTTTGGCATCGGGCTGAATTACGCCGATCATGCGCGTGAAACCGGCAAAGAACCCCCGCCCGAGCCGGTCATTTTTAATAAACTGCCCACCGCGCTAGTGGCTCCCGGCCAACCAATTGTTTTGCCGGTTGCTTCACACAAAGTCGATTATGAAGCCGAATTGGTCGCGGTGATCGGCCAGGGAGGACGCGATATTCCCCGGGAGCGGGCCTACGACCATATCGCCGGGTACTGCTGCGGTAACGATGTCTCCGCCCGCGATTGGCAAACCCAAAAGCCCGGCGGGCAGTGGCTATTGGGCAAGTCGTTTGACACGTTTGCCCCCTGCGGGCCGGAACTGGTCACCGCGGACGAGGTGGGACCGCCTGAAAACTTGCGCGTCCAGTGCCGTTTGGATGGCCGCACTATGCAAGATTCCACCACCGCGCAACTCATTTTCAACCTCCCATATTTAATCGAATACCTCTCGCGGGTGGTCACGCTGTGCCCCGGCGATTTGATTTTTACTGGCACTCCCCCCGGCGTGGGCGTGGCCCGCCAGCCACCGGTCTATCTGCAGCCAGGCCAAACGGTCGAGGTGGAAATAGAAAAATTGGGCGTGCTAACCAATCCCATCATCGCGGCGGAGGGCAGGGTTTAGCAGGGCGAGTAGCGCGGCTGGGCATAGCGACTGGCCTTAATCACAGATCGTTCACAAACTGTGGAAAAAGCCCAAATATCCATAAAAAAAGCTTATGGCAGGACGGTCCGTCGTCGTGCCATAAGCTTTATCCTGAAACGAGCCGCGACTGCTAGCGGTGCGGGCTCGCCCTTCCGAGTTGTGTCGGTGTCGCAGACTTTCGCCCCGGGGGGACATCCTGTCGCTCACCCGCAAAAGTCCTTCCGACACGAATATCATCGGCGCAGCGATTTCGCGGGCTGCAATCTATTCACCAGTTCTGGCTGTTGTGTCGAAATTGCCGTAAGTCCCTACCACGCCTAGTTTGCGGGGCTTGCTAGCACAAAATAGGCCGCGCTTTGCGGATTTCCGCTCAAGCTGGTTACTTGCCGCAAACACAGAAACTGTTTACCTAGTCGTTAGAACTTATCGGCACATGCACACATTCAGGGGGTTGGCCACGCGACAGGATCAGAGCGCGGGGATGGTTTCCCCCTTGATGAGATCCTCAAATGTTTGGCGGGCCCGGACCAGATGCGGGACTTGGTTGTGGATGAGCACCTCGGCGGCCAGGGGCTTGCCGTTATAATTTGATCCCATCACGGCACCGTAGGCCCCGGCCACCTCCAAGATCAAATAATCGCCGATCGCAGCAGGGGGCAAGGGGCGGCTGCGGACAAACCCGCCATCCTCCTGGGTAAAGATATCGCCCGATTCACATAACGGACCACCGACAACTACGGGATGCTCTGTTTGGCCTAATGCGCGGCCTGGCGCGGGGCAGATCGACATGGGATGATACGCGCCGTATAGAATGGGGCGGGCCAGATTATTAAACCCCGCGTCCAATAAATAAAACAAATTTTGGCCGGACTGCTTGATCGCGCGGATTTCGCTGACCAAATAGCCCGATTCCGCCACCAAGTAGCGCCCCGGCTCAATTTCCAGGGAGAGTTTTTTGCCAAAGGCGTCCTCCAATCGCCGCCGGGTGGCGTCCCACAATTGAAAATAGGTAGCCAGGTCGATGTACCCCTGGTCGGCGCGGTACGGCACCGGTAACCCTCCACCGCAACTAATGGTGGTGAGTGTGCGGCCCACCTCGCGGGCACATTGGTCCATGGCGTCACAGACATGCCGAAGATGTTCCAAATCGGTCCCGGACCCGATATGCATGTGCAAGCCAGTCACCACGATATTGTGCCGATCCGCCCGCCGCAGACAGTCGGTAATTTCGCCGTGCCAAATGCCATGCTTTGACTGTTCTCCGCCGGTGTTGGTCTTTTGGCTGTGGCCATGTCCAAACCCCGGATTAATACGCAAGGTCACATTGCTGCCCGGGCAAACCTCTCCCAGTTGGTCAAGCATGTCGGGCGATCCGCAATTAACATGTAGGCCCAACTCGCGAACCAATCCCAGCGACTCTCGGTCAAAGATATCCGCGGTGTAGACAATTTGGTGCGGCTCCCCCTGGGGCTGGTATCCCGCGGCCAAGGCTCGCCGCACTTCTCCCGCGCTCACCGCGTCGACCACCACGCCATGCCTTCGCACAAGATCCAAAACGGCCAAGTTGGAACAAGCCTTTTGAGCGTAGCGTATCACATCAAAAGCCCGTAACTCGTTGATTCTCTCGATGATCTTGGCGGCGTCATATACATACAATGGTGTGCCAAAACTAGCGGCCAAATCTGGCACGGGGACACCGGCAATCTCACTGCGGCGGGTAGAAAAGGTGGCAACGGCGGGCATGGGCGATAATTAATGGAAGGTGCGTCGAGTGCGGCGTTTGAGCAATCCGCGCGGTAAAATCACTTTGAGCTAATATAACAGAAGAGGGGGTTCTGGCGGCAGTGGTCACCCCCCGGGGAGGCCCGTATTTCACGTCATAGTTTTTATTTTACAGGATCGCAAAAGCTGGCCTCCTCGTTGGATTGATTGAGAATCTGCGCTACCCTGGCTACATCATCCACGGGTGTCAAAACCAATGGCAGCCAAATCCGCGCTTGCCACGCGGGACCGAGAATCTCAATCGAAATCCAATCTGCCGTATCTTCGCTTTCCGAATCAGAAAGCCGATACTCACCCGCCGCGATCCGCCGCACGTTTCCCCGGTCGCCAGAAATAGGACCTTCATAATCGAGATACAGCGTCCGATGGTCCGGTAGACGCCGCGCCGGAATATTTTCCCGTCGGCCAGCGCCGCAATCACATGGATTAGACGTCAGTTCCCACGCCCACATGCCGTCGCCGGCGACAGCTTCCAACAGCAGATCATAATGCGCGCCGGGCTTGTAGGTGGGGGTGCCGATATGTTCCAGCAAGGCAAACCGTGGCATCTTTAGCGGCTTTCTCCCTGGATGGTCAGCACCACCGAGCGCGGGCCGCCGTGGTTGCGATGCTCGCACAAAAATATTCCCTGCCAGGTCCCCAATTGCAGCTTTCCCCCGCCAATCGGCACGCTCACGGAGTTGCCTATCAGCACGCTTTTAACATGGGCCGGCATATCGTCGGGGCCTTCGCAGGTATGAACATAGGGAAACTGTTCGCTGGCCAGATGGTTGAAGGAACTTTCCAGGTCGCGTGGCACGTCCGGGTCGGCGTTTTCATTGATGCACAAACTAGCCGAGGTGTGCAAAATATGCACATGCAACAGACCCACCCCCACTTGGGATAATTCCGGCAATGCGGCCACAATGTCGCGGGTGATCAGCTGAAAACCGCGGGGAGCCGCGGGAAGTTGCAACGTGCGTTGAAGCCACATGGGAGGAATGGAGTCTGGAGAAATGGAGTTTGGAGGATTAAATTTTTCCACGCGTGGTCTGAGGCTATTTTTTTTAGGGGCGATTTATTAATAAGTGGGATTCGTGCTTCATTTTTAGTGTTTCATCAGGGATTGATACAGCAAGAGCGCCGCACGGACCTCCGTCACGTCATGCACGCGAATGATTTGCACGCCCGCCGCGGCCAGCGCGCAAGCCACGCCGATTGTTCCTCCCAACACTTGCTCAAGGCTAACCAAGGAGGCGTCCGCGGGCAATCCCCGAACAGCCCTATCCTGGCGGATGGCCTTGCTAATAAATCCCTTCCGCGAGTGCCCCACCAAGAGGGGACAACCCAGTTCATGAAAACGGCTCATGTTTTGCAGGAGGGTCATGTTGTGGCCATGCGTTTTTCCAAAGCCGATTCCCGGATCCAGGCAGATTCGCTGCCAGGCGACGCCCGCGGCCAACAGCTCGTCCCGCCGCTGCCGCAAATAGTCGTGAATTTCGGCCGTGACATCCATATATTGGGGGTCGTCTTGCATAGTGGCGGGCGTGCCGCGCATGTGCATGGCGCAGACGCCAACGCTGGTTGCCACCGCCAGGGGGAGCATGTCCGGATCCCCCGCCAAGCCCGTGACATCGTTAATGATTTCCACGCCTTGGTCGATTGCCGCCCGGGCGACTAGGGCTTTGCTGGTATCGATGGAAAGGGGGACCGTCACGCGGTCGCGCAATTCCCGCAGCACGGGCAGCACGCGGGACAGTTCCTCGGCGGCGGTGACAGGCGTGGCGGCGGGACGGGTGCTTTCACCCCCAATGTCCAGGATGTCCGCTCCGGCGGCGACTAAGCCTAGCGCGTGCTCGACCGCGTGTGTGGCATCCACATACCGGCCCCCGTCGGAAAAACTGTCGGGCGTGACATTGACGATCCCCATGACCAGCGGACCAGCGGTCAAATCCAACGTGCGGGTACGCAAACGCCAATGCGTGGCGGCAAGCATGGAAATCAATAAAGAACTAAAAAATGTTTATCCACGAATCGCGGATAGGTTGTTCACTATTCCCTTAGTATAGCAATTAACAATTTTTGATGACATGACCGCCTGGTGTAAAGTCAATAACTTTGATTACTTTATTATCAAATGATCCTTACCACTCTCGCTCCATCAATCCCGTGATCCGGGCGGCCAGGCTGTCGATGACGGCTTGTTGGGTGGTGGCGATCGAGCGGCCATATTCGGGAATTAGTTCCGCGCTTTGGCCCAGATCGACTAAATCGGCGGGCAGGGGAATTGTTTGCTCGCGCAGGACTTCTCCCCGGCGATTCACCCAAGTGACCAGCACTTGAAAGTTGACTTCAGTTTCGCGGGCGTCGCCAAAGAGGTTATTGACCACCAGTCGTTTGGTTTCGTTGACAATTCGGCCCTGCAGGATGCTATCGGCGTTGGGATCGTTGACCACTTTATAAGGAGTATTGGTTTCGATTTGCTTGCAGACCTCCTCGGTCAACCGTTCGCCCAAATAACGGCGAAAGCTGTCGGATTCGAACATTGGCACATAGACGGTTTGGACGTCGGCGGGAAAGAGCGACGACTGGCCAAAGCGATACGTGGCGCAACCGCACGCTAGCCCGCAGCAGGCAAATAGGATCGCAAATAGGGCAATCCGCGTGGCGGGCATGGGGGTGGGATTGGGAGAAGTGGAGTTTGGAGTAATGGAGGAGTGGAGAAATACTCTTTCCATTCTTAATTTTTCATTCTTAATTCTTCATTGACTCGCTCACCGCGGTCGCTGGCCCGCCTTGCCGCTGGGGGGGCCGAATACATAATCCAAAAACCCAAACCGGTCCGGTGGATTGTCCGGCAATCCCTCGATCGCCGCCAGCCGTTCCTGCGCCTTGGCCGCGGCGGGCGAGGCGGCAAAATCCTTGAGTATCTTTTGATAGTAAAACCGCGCCGCGCGGTAATACTGCCCTTCTTCATACTTCTGCGCGATATTCCAGTCGCGCAGCGCTTTTTGGGCGATGGCCTCGGCCCGCACCCGCAATAAATTATCGCGCTCATCCCGGGTTTCTTCGGGAAAATTCACAAGGGTCTGCTCCGCCAGCTCATCCGCCTCTAGCAGGGATTTAATGTCATAATCCGGTCCCTGATAAAGCTTCAACTTGCATTGCAGGCCCAGCAGATGTGCGTTGAGCTGATGCTCGCTTTTGGGGTAATCGGTCCGCAGGACGCCATACAGGTGGTCGGCCTCGTCAAATTTCCCATTGACAAAGTGGGCGTTGGCCGCGGCCATGACGGCGTCATCGGCCAGGACGCCGCGGGGGTCGTTCAGGCGGATGTTTTCGTAGACGCGAATGGCGTTGCCGTAGGTGTCAAACCAGGGGCGGGATTTGTCCGTGACGTTAATCATGTATTCCGACACGGGATTGGCCTGCGAAGTCTCTTGCCAAAAGCGGGCGATGCTAAACTGCCGCTGGACGGCCTTGTCCAGGTAACGGGAGTTCGTGAATTTTTCCAATAAATTCTGGTATTTGTCCTCGGCGGCGACATATTGGTCGCTAAAAAAGCAGGACTCGGCCTGCATGAATAAGGCGTCTTCCTCCAGGGCCGATTCGGGCCAGCGATCGGCGGCGATGGCAAATTTGGCCGCCGCCTCCTTAAACTTGGCATGGGCTCCCGACGCGTTGTTTTGCTTGAGCAATTCCGTGGCTTGGTCAAACAGGGCCAGACCCTCGTCATAGGCGGGCTTGGCGACTTTAAAATCCGGACCACGCCCCATGGCCTTTTTAAAGGTTTTACCTAAATTTTGGGCGTTAAAGCGCTCCCACCCCTCGGCTTCCGGCGGGCGTATTTCGGAACTGATCACCTGGGAATCGGAATTCTCATTGTAGGCGGCGGGCTGCACCGCCGTGTCGCGCGACAGCGTCTGGCCGCGTTGCCGGGCAACTGCCGCTTGGGCCGCTTGCTGAGCGGCGTTTTCTGCCGCGCGATCCTTGGCCGCTTGCTGCGCAAAAGGGTCAACCGGGGGTTTGCGCCAACTGGCGCAGCCCCCCGCTATCAGCGGCAATACCAGCCCATAAAGCAGCGCTCCCACCCAAGCTGGCGGGGAGACTGTTGTCATGTTGCTGTTCCTTTGGCTCACATCGCCCCCCTTGGGCCTGTTGTAGTATTTCGTAACGGGCTAACGGCCCGACCTAGCCCAGCCTAGGGCAAGCGCAGCGTCGCCCTAGGATTAGAAAAAAACAAAATAGGCAAGGCCAAAGGCCCGATTCATCTTCAATTTCCCACAAACATTCTCACTTATATTCCATGGATGACATACTCACCGGTTTACGGGATAAAGCCCGTACCACATCCTGTCAATCCCGTGGGTTCTCAATGAGTCAATCCGCCCAAGTACGCATGCACGCGGGGCCGTTCGCCCAGGATTTGCCACAAAGTCTGGTTAATCACGCCCCGCACTTCGCCCCACTGTTCCGCCGGAATGGTCCAATCCCGCCAATCTTCGCTGGCGCCGATCCGGTCGGGATCGGTGCTGGCGGCAAATTCCGCCAGCGTCCCGGGCACGCCCAGAGCCACCGAAATCAACTGCCGCTGGCCGATTCGGCATTCCGCGCACAACATGCCTCCTGCCGCCACGCCATAGGTTAGCCTGGACTGGGGAGGCAAAGGGTTGCCGCATTCGGCGCACTGATCCAACGTGGGCAACTGCCCTAATTCCCGCAACAAGGCCAATTCCCACCGCAACACCCAGGCCGCGGGCAGTCCGCGCGGATGTCGGGCTAGTGTGGCCAGGGTTTCCACACTGGTGTCAAACAGTCGCGGGTGGGGGTCGTATTCGTCGGTCAATCGGTCCAACATTTCGGCGATATAGTAACCGGCATACAAGCGGGACAGGTCCCGCCCGGGGGGGCGAAAACGGCGCTCTAGCTTGGCCTCGGTTAATAAGTCCAAATTGCCGGACGATTTGCGGAGGAACACTACGCGACAAAGGGCCAGTAGGTCAAGAGCGGATTCAAACGGTCCCTTGGGTCGGCGTGCTCCCTTGGCCAGGGTGGAAATCTTGCCAAATTCCCGCGTTAGCAGCGTGACCACGCCGCTGGATTCGCTAAAATCCACAAACCGCAGCACCAGGGCTTGGTCTTTTTCGGCGGACATGGCGGGAAATACAAATTAAGAATTAAAAATTTACAATTAAAAATTGAGCCGGCATGCTAGCGGGTGCCATCATTCCGCGATTTTTTCGGACGGCGGATCTTTGCTAGCGGTTGCTTGTGGGACAGGCGCGGATTCGTCCGGCTTGATCAGCTCGATCAGCAGTCGGTCCAGGCGGCGGCGGTTGCCATCCAGCACCTTGATCCGCATATTAGGTTTTTCCAAAATCTCTCCCACTGCGGGGATTCGTCCCAATTCGTGAAACACGTATCCGCCAATTGTTTCAAAGGACTCATCCTCGGGCAAATCCAGTTGTAGGCGGGAATTAAGATCTTCCAAGCGAACGCGGGCCAGGGCCTCAAACGTGGTGTCATCCAGTTGCTTGATGCCGTCCACCAGGGCGTCGTCATGCTCGTCGGCGATTTCGCCCACGATTTCCTCCAGCACATCCTCGATCGTGACCAGCCCCGAAACGCCGCCATATTCGTCCAATACAATCGCCAAATGCGTCCTTCCCCGTTGAAATTCCTGCAGCATTTCGTTGACGGGCTTGGTCTCGGGAACAAAAAACGGCCGTCGCAAGAGTGCTCGCAGGCTGCGGCGGGCCTGTTGGGGCCGGGCCAGCTCCCCCAGCACATCCTTTAAATGCAGGATCCCCACGATTTCATCGCGGGATTTGCCGTGGACCGGCAGGCGGGTATGCCCATGCTCGCTGGCAAACCGCAGGACGGCGTCCCAGCCCAGGTCGGCGGCCATGCTGACCATGTCTATTCGGGGAGTCATGATTTGCGCGACGGTGACCTGATTAAGCTCCATGACGCTTTCAATCATTTCGCGTTCGTCATTCTCGATCAGTCCCTCGCGCTGGCCGGCATTGACGATTGAGCGAATTTCTTCCTCCAGGTCTTCTTCCGCCTCGTCTTGGTGCGTGGCGGCGGGCTGCGTGGCCAGCGAATTGCGGGCCGAAACCTGCCACTGCGTCAAGGGAGCCAATAGCAGGTGCCATAACCGCCAATAGGGCCACGTGGCCAGCAGGAGCCGTTCACCATGCCAAAAACTAATCATGTACGGCACAAACACGCCAAATAACCAAGAGAGCGCCAGGCCGATGACCAATGTCCATCCCCAGGCTGGTCCTGGTACCAAAGCTGTCGGGCTGGATTCTTTCACTGTCAAGGATGCGGTCGGTGTCGAGGTTGCTGGTGATGATGCCGCCGTTGTGTCGGACAGGGGACTGTGCAACTCGCGCGCCAGGGCATACGGAAAGAGCAGCGCCGCCGCCACCAGCGACGCCAGCGCAATCAGCCGAATCGTGCCGTCCACCTCATCCACGGTCTGCCGTAGACGTTCGGCCTGGTCGGGGGGCATTTTTTGCCGCGACAGCTCTAATAAGCGACTAAGCGAACCTTCGGACGTGACATAAACCATGGTGCGCGCCAGCACCCCATGCAAGGCGCACCCCAGCGCCAACCAACCGCAGACGTTCATTTAGCGCTTCCTCCGTGCTGACGGGGATTTACCGGCTTGGGGGCGTTTTTGTCCCGCTCCACCCGCACGCTGGCCTCCCCCCGTTCCTTCAATCAGCCGCAAATAGTGTTCCTCCCGCGCTCGCATCGCCGCGGCAAAGCCGGGGTCATGGTCGTCATAGTCAAACAAGTGCAATAGCCCATGGATAACGTACAGCCGCAATTCATGCTGGGCGGAGGTGCCAAATTCCTCCGCTTGGCGCAGCGCGGTTTCGCTACTAATGACAATTTCGGCCTCCAGGCCGCGGGCCCCGTTTTCCAGGGGAAATGTGAGCACATCCGTGGGATAATCATGGTTCAAATAGCGGAGATTCAGCGCCTGAATCGCCGCGTCATCCACGATCGCCACCGAGATTTTGGCCGCGCGGCAGCGTTCACCGGCCAACACGGTCAGCACCAGGTTTTTTAGCGCTTGGCGGTCGATCGGCAGGGCGGTTTGCTGGTCGGCAATCTGTATCGCGTGGGGGGGCATGGGGGCGGTGGATAGTGGATAGTGGTTAGTGAATCTCAAATTAATAATTTTCATTTTTTAATTCTTAATTGATTGATCTCACGCCGTTCGCTGGTCCTGGTATTTGACCCGGCCGTGGAATACCGCCGTCAGCGACTTGACCAAACTTTCTTCCACACTGGCGAGTTCCCGCAACGTCAGTCCGCATTCGTCAAACTGGCCATCCAAGAGCCGCTTCATCGCCAAGTCATGCACCAGCCCCTCCAGCCGCGCGGGGGTGGGATCCACCAGGGTGCGGCTGGCGCTTTCGGCCGCGTCGGCCAGCATGAGGATGCCGATCTCCTTGGTCTGCGGCTTTGGCCCCGGATAGCGAAAGCTGCTTTCGTCCACGTCCGCGGCGTCGGGGTCGTTCTCGCTTTGCTGACTGGCCCGGCGAAAGAAAAACTCGACCAGCGTCGTGCCGTGATGCTGCTGGATAAAATCAATCACCGGCTGCGGCAGATGATGTTGCCGCGCCAAGTCCGCCCCATCCTTGACATGGGCGATAATCACCAGCGTGCTCATCGCGGGATTTAGCGTTTCGTGTTTGTTCCCCTCGCGCCCCTGATTTTCGACAAAGTACTGCGGCTTGATCATCTTGCCGATGTCATGAAAATACGCCCCCACCCGCACCAACAGTCCCCGGCAGCCGATCGCCTCGGCCGCGGCTTCGGCAATGGCCGCGACATTGATCGAATGGTTGTACGTTCCCGGCGCGCGCTGGACCAACTGTTGCAATAACGGATGCGAAGGATCCCCCAGCTCGAGCAAGCTGAGGTCCGTCAGCACGCTAAAGACTTGCTCGATAAATGGCAGCATGCCCGATACGATAAAGCAGGCAATCAGCGTGAACAGGGCGTTTTTTCCGCCGGTAATCAGCAGACCCAGCGACGGGGGCTGATGATTGAGCACGCCCACGCCAATGCTTGTAAAGAACGCGACCAACCCCGCCGCCGCGCCGACGTAAATAAGCTTTCGGCGGGTGCGAATGCGGCCAAGGAGCAGGATAGACGTGGCCGCGGCGCTGGACAAAATAACATATTCCGGCAAGCCCTGCCCCAGGGTAAATGTAACAATCAAAGTCAGCGTGGCGGTCAGCAGCAGCGCTAATTCTTGGTGATAGGCGATGCCGACCGTCATGCCAAAGACGAGCAGCGGCACCATCTCGGCCCGCATGTCGTTCGTGGCGGCCAAATGACATAGACCCACCGCCACGATAAAGAGCGCCAACAACGTCACAAAGCGGCGAAAATCGGTCAAGAGGGACCGCTCGCGAAAGAAAATATAAAACCCGCTTAGCGTGTACAGCGCAAAAAACATGCCAAAGTTGGCCAGGCTGCGATACAGCTTTTGCTCCCATGTCAGGCTGTTAACCATGGCGGCATATTCTTCGCGCAGCAGTTGAAATTCCTCCGGACCGATCGGTTTGCCCCCCAGCGCCAAAGCCCGCTCTTGATCGTTGGCCTTGTACTGGCGATATACCGGGGGGACGTCCAAGGCGGCTTTTTCCTGGGCGGCGCGGGTGGCGGCGTCGTCATAGGTCAGGGTCCCCACGATTTGCGGGCCGAGCCAATGAAACAGCCGCTGGGCCGCTTCCGTCCCGATGGCCGGGCTTTCTTGCAGCCGTTTTAACAGTTTGTCGCGGGCCCGCTGCTGCAGCACCTCCGCCACGGTGACGACCTGCGGGACATTGGGCGTCTTGAGGATGATTTCGTCCTGGCGGCTGGGGATTTTGGTCTTTTCGCTGGTTTCCAGGACGCCGTCGCGCTCTAGTTCGGCAAAGGCTTCTTGGATCGCCTTTTCAAATTCTTGAAACGATTTTTCGGGGACCAGTTTCTCGCGAAACCGGTTAAAGCTTTCCACCGCCTCTTGCGGCGTCGGGGTAGCCATTTGCATTTCCGGCGGCAGGGAAAATTTTTCCCACAGTCCCTCGGGCAGCTTGTCAAAGGTCTCGGCCGTCGCAATCAACTGCAACAGGTTATTTAACTCTCCCCGGATTTGCGGAAACTTGGTGTTTTGATGTTGAAAGATCGCCGGCGTTTGCTTGCGGGCTTCTTCTCGTTGGCGATCGGTCGCGGGCTGGTCCAACTGGCGAAAATCGACCCGCGGGATGATGTTGCGCAGGGGGACCTGCTCTGTCCGATAGGGAAACGGCGGTTTCCAGCCCCCCACCATCAACCACAAAATGACCGCCCCCGCCAGACATAGCACAAACCGCAAGAGCACATCCCCGCGCTTGACATTGTCCAGCGTTTGCTCTATCAACCCCGGAGGCAGCTCAAACGAACTGAGCCGGGAAGTGCGCGTTAATTTGCGTAAAGGGCCAGAGGACATACAACGTCATGAACAAAAAAGCCAAATGGGATCGCTGATCGTTTATCCGCGCTCGCCCAGCGGGCAGATCGTCGTCTTTTTCCTAAAAAATCGTAATTAGGACGCTCTTGTGGAAAAAAAGGGGCATCACGCTTTGCGGCGTCGAACCGTCTGATGCAGTTGGGCGTCATCCTCCGCGTAGGCCTCGACGATGGCCTGGACCAGTTTATGTCGCACAATGTCAGTCTTTTCCAGGCGTATTTCCGCCACGCCCGGCAACCCCCGCAAGCGACCCAGGGCGTCGATCAAGCCCGAGGGCGTATGCGGCGGCAAGTCAATCTGTGTGGTGTCGCCGGAAACCACAATTTTGGAGTTATTTCCCATCCGAGTTAAAAACATTTTCATCTGCGAGATCGTGGTGTTTTGCGCTTCGTCCAGAATAATAAACGCGTCATTGAGCGTGCGCCCCCGCATGTAGGCCAGGGGGACCATTTCGATCACATCTTGTTCGCTTAACCGCTTGACCAGGTCATAATCCAAAAGTTCTCGCAGGGCGTCCAATAGCGGCCGCAAATAAGGATTAATCTTGGCCTGCAAATCCCCGGGCAGATAGCCCAACGACTCCCCCGCCTCGACTGCGGGGCGGACCAGGACAATCTTGCGGACTTGTTCGCGGCGAAACGCGGAAACCGCCGTCGCCACTGCCAGATAGGTCTTGCCCGATCCCGCCGGACCGACGCAAAACACCAAATCATGCTCCTGAATCGCCTGCACATACGCCGCCTGGCCGGGCGTGCGGGGACGCACCTGCCGACTGGCCGATAACCCCTGGATCGGGGCGTGATCATGCTCGTTGGTCTTGCCCGTGACCGCGGATAACGCCGCCGCCACTTCGTGCGAATCCAGTTGCCCCCGCCGCTCCGCCAGACTTTTTAGCTGCTCTAGCACCGCCGTCGCCTGGGCGACCGCCGCGGCCTCTCCCTCAATATGAATTCGATCCTCGCGGGCGGTAATGGTTACGCCCAGGGCTTTGCGGATGTTACGCAAATACTGATCCCGCGGCCCAAAGAGCGTGAGCAGGATTTTAGAATCGAGAACGGAGATGGATTGGGTGTTCATGCAAAGCGGGGCGCATGGGCCCAACGCCAAAGTGGCAAAGCAGAAATGCACTTTAGAGTATAGCAGATTCGTTGGCGGGGAAGTTAAATTGGCGAAAAATATTTCTGTAAAATCATAGCAGATAATGGTTTAAGTTGATTTTACGGGATGAATTCCAAGTCCCGCGCGGCAGGAGGGATTACGAGAGAGGAGACGCGAATGCCGGGATGAGGAAGGCGGGGCGAGGGAGCGGGAGACGAGAAGCAGTATTGTTCGAAAATGCTTACTACAAAGATAACGCACCTCCGGAGCAATACCGCAGGGCAAATCAGCCGTGGCACACTCGCAGTCTCGATGTAGCATCTCTCTACTGCCTTCTGCATTCAAACTTCTGCATTTCCCCATCACCCCGTATCCAGCAATTTCAAATCCGGGGCGATGCTAGCCACAAAGTCCCCCATGTGCTTTTGCACAGCGCTGGTGGTCTTTAACCGAAGGGCGTGCAGCAGCGACTCGCGGGCTTGTTCGATCGTTACCTTGGCCGCCAGTTCCTTAATTGTGGGAATAAACGCCGGACTCATGGAAAAACTGCGCAGCCCCATGCCGAGTAACAATAGAAACGCCCGCGGCGCGCCGGCCATTTCCCCGCAGAGCGTCACGGGTTTATTGGCCTGGTTGCAGACGGCAATGATTCCCTGCAGGACCCGTAGCACGGCGGGACTGAGGGGCTGGCACAGGTGGCTGACGCGGGGGTTGTCCCTGTCGGCGGCCATCAGGTATTGCACCAGATCGTTGGAACCAATCGACACAAAGTCGACCACCTCGAGTAAATTATCGATACAGACCGCCGCCGCCGGCACTTCGATCATGATCCCCAGGGGGACGGGTTCGTACGGTTTTCCCTCGTCATGCAGTTTACGCTGGGCCTTGAGCAATAAACTGCGGACCTTGCGTACTTCCTCCAGCGTGGTAATCATGGGAAACATGATCTGCACGCGGACCCCTTTGCCCGCTGCCGCCCGCAGGATCGCCCGCAACTGCGCTGCAAAAAACTCGGGATGTTCAAACGACAGCCGAATCGACCGCCAGCCCATGAACGGGTTGGCTTCTTTTTTGCTGCCCAGATACGGCGTGGTTTTATCACCCCCCAGGTCCAAGGTGCGGATGGTGACCCGCCGCTGGGGACTGGCGGCGATCACTTTTTTATAAGTCGCGTATTGTTCCTCTTCGTCGGGCACATCATGGTGGGACAAAAACAGATACTCGGTCCGGTACAGCCCCACGCCCGAGGCCCCCATAGCGGTGGCGGCGGCGGCATCGGCGGGATTGTTGATATTTGCCAGCAAATCCAGCAGGACGCCGTCGGCGGTGATCGCCACGGCGTCCCGGTTTTCGGCTAGGTGGTCTTTTAAGTGAAAAAACTCCCGCTCCAGCTTGCGGTATGCTTTTTCTGTCTCGGGATCGGGATTGATCAGAATGTCCCCCTCCCGCCCATCAATCACCAGCGTGTCGCCGTTTTTTACTTGTTTGAGGATATTGCGCACCCCGGCCACGGCGGGAATCCCCCGGCTGCGGGCCAAAATGGCGGCGTGGCTGGTCTGGCCCCCGCTTTGCGTGACAATTCCCGCCACTTCGCGGTTACCCAGCGTCACCACGTGGCTGGGGAGCAGTTCATCCGCAACAATAATCAATGGCCCATGCTCGGCATGTTCGACCGGGCGCAGCACTTCGCTGAGGTAGCTACTCAGGCGGATGATGACATCCCGCACATCGTCCAGCCGCTGCCGCAGGTAGTCATCTTTGGTCTTGGTAAAGAGCAAGGAGTAATCCGCTAGCACCCGTTCGAGCGCGGCCGCGCTGGTCAGCCGCTGTTCGACGATATAATGGCGGATTTTGGCCGTAAAGGCGGGATCCCGCAGAATCGATTGGTGCGTCTGAAAGATCGCCGCTTCTTGCTGGCCCACCTGCGCGGCGACCTTTTGTCGCATGGCCTGCAAGTCGTTCGCGGTCGATTTACGGGCGTTTTCGTAGCGCTGCAGTTCGGGCAGAACCTCGTTGGGTTCCAATTTGCGTGTTTCGGGATTAACAAAGATTTCGTGAATACAGTAGGCCGCACCCACGACGACGCCCGGCGATACGCTAATCCCTTTCATGTAGATTGATGGTAGCAGGCGGGAAATAGGGGGGCAAGCGGCAATATTTTTTTGCCAAGAATTCTAGCAGTCGAGCGATAAATCATGCAGGGACGCGATTTTATGTAAAGCGGGAAGGTACTCGCACGCCACCGCCAAAACTGCCGCTGTGAAAATTGCGCGAACTTGGTATCTTGCCTAAATTCGCAAGAGAAAATTCCCCGGCGAAAGTTGTGACGATTGTGACACTTACGGCAACAGATCGGTTGTCGCGCGGGCTGGTGGCAACAGACATTCCTTGCGCGAGCGCACGCATGGTGGCGACCACGGATGGGGCGGCACAGCCAGATTGGACGACGCAGACTGATGAGCAGTTGGCGGCCCTGGCCGCGCGCGAGGAATCCGCTGGGCCGGCGTTCAATGAATTGTTGCGCCGCTTTCAACCCCGCGTCTGGAGCACCTGTTATCGCCTGATGTCGCATAGCGAGGACGCCGCGGACGCCGCGCAAGAAGTCTGCCTGCGGCTGTTTTTGCAGCGGCAACGGTTTGCCGGGCGTTCACGGTACTCCACCTGGGTCTACGGGGTGGCGGTGCGGACGTGCCTATTTTTGCGGCGGGGACGGGGCCGTCGTCGCAAGCGCGAGACGATTGCCGATAGCGAGGCGGTTTGGTCCGGCGCGACTGAGCGGGAAGGGGCGGCAGCCGGAACGCGACTGGATTTAGAACAAATGCTGGCCATCCTGGACGAGGAGGACCGCGCGATTTTGGTCATGAAATACGCCGAGGGGCACAGTCATGAAGAACTGGCGGAGATCTTTGAACTTTCCGAAAGCGCGACCAAGATGCGCATCAGCCGCGCGCGGGAAAAGCTAAAGCAGCGGTTTGGCGTCGATATGGAGTAAATGTGTGGCACGGGCTTTAGCCCGAAGAAATGTGGCACGGATTGGCACTTAACTGTGCCATGAACATGAAATTCCCAGTGGGCCAAAGGCATTTTATCCCCTGTGGGCCAATGGCCCAACCTATCCCAGCCTAGGGCAAGCGCAGCGTCGCCCTAGGTTAATGGGAAAAAAGAACGGAAGGGCCAACGGCCCGATTCATATACTTGTGTACTAATAAAAAGTAAAACCCTTGGGTTACGGGCTGAAGCCCGTACCACATTATCCACCATGAGCGCAGCGGACGAACAACCACCGAATCAGCCACAAATATTACTCTGGCCGGAAATTCCCGACCCACCCCCCCAGCGCGAATTTGGCCAGCGACTGCGGCAGCGGCTCAATCGGGCGTTGGTGACGGAACAAATGATCGACGGCGTGTTGTGCGGCCTGGGGGGAGCGGTGTGGGAGCTTACCACGGCCCTGGCGGCGGGAGCGCTATTGCCTCAATGGCCCGCGCCCAGCCGGCCGCCTGCGAAAAATCAGCAATCAACGATTTGACCGCTCTTCCCTTTCTCTTCAATCGTGTTTGTCATGGATGCCATCACCCTCCTCTTCGCCCAAAAATCCGACACGCTACTCACCCCCCTGCAGGACGCCCTACAAAAAACAATGGGCCAACTGGCCGATTACATCCCCAATGTTACGCGGTTTGTAATCGTGCTGGCCCTGGGGAGCTTGATCTCTTGGGCGTTATCCCGCCTCGCCCGATTTGTGGGGGAAAAACTAGAACTGCAAACCGTCATGGAACGGAGCGGCCTGGCGGAATCGATGCGCGAAGTCGGTATCAAACAGACCATCCCGCAAATTTTGGGACTGGTTGTGTTTTGGGTCTTCTTTGTCTTAACCTGTCTGGTGGCGTTCAATCACATTTTGCCGCAGTTTGACGTCACCATCCAAAAGATTCTGGACTATATCCCGCGACTATTATTCGCGGTGCTGCTATTGGTCCTGGGGTTGCTGCTGGCCAAGTTCATGCACGGCCTCATCGCCACCAGCGCCGACCGACTGGGCCTGAATTACGCCGACACCCTGGCCAATGTCTGCTACTTTGCCCTGGTTATCGTGCTGCTTAACTCCGTCATCACCCAATTGGGGATCGAGATCAAACTACTGGAAAATTTGATTTTGATCGCCTTTACCGGTTTGATGCTGGGCCTAGGCCTGGCCGTGGGCCTGGGGGGAAAAGATGTCATCGGGGGGATCCTCGCCGGATATTATGTGCGCCAGCGGTTGCAATCCGGCGACCGCGTGACCGTGGGAGACATCCAAGGAATCGTGCGTGAAGTTGGCCCCGTCAGCACGATCCTGGACGTTGGCCAAGGGGCCGCGCAACAACAGCGCATTATCCCCAACACCAAAATGCTGCACGAGGCGGTACGGTGAGTAGCTCCCCTCCGCCGGAGGGGAGTGGGGGAGCAGGGGTGGTAAGGAGTTAGCTCCAGCGGAGCGCAATCTTTGTAGTTGGCGACAACAACCCATTCTTAATTTTTAATTATACATTCCTTCACGTTTAGTCGCGACGCGCAGCGGAGCGCGGCGGGGGCGGGGTTCACCCGGCGAAATACTTTGATTCACGGCGTTATCCTGGTATATTCAGGAGATGCCCTAACCCTAGTTTTCTCCAGCTACACAGGTCCCACCACATGACGTACATTTCCCGCTTGGCCCGTCGCGATCTCCTCAAATCCACCGCGGTCGCGGTACTCTTTAGTGGAGGGATTTCAGCATTGCCAATCCGTGTCCAGGCGGAGGAAGCGAAAAAGTCGCACCTGAAACTCGCGCTCAAATACAGCATGATCGGCGGCGACGCCCCTATTGACGAAAAAATCGCCCTGATCAAGCGGATAGGCTATGACGGGGTGGAAATCGACAGCCCCAGCAACCTCAACCTGGATGATCTAAACGCCGCGTGCAAAAAACATGGGATTGCCGTGCATGGGACGATCGATTCGATCCATTGGGATAAAACGCTGTCCCATCCAGACGAAACCGTCCGTGCCCAGGGGTTAAAAGGGTTGCTCACCGCGATCGAGGATTGCCACAAGGTCGGCGGGACGACGGCGCTCTTGGTTCCCGGCGTGGTGAATAAAGATGTCACGTATGAACAATGCTACGAACGCTCGCAGGCGGAGATCAAAAAGGCGATTCCCCTGGCGGACAAGCTGGGCGTCAAAATCGCCATTGAGGTCGTCTGGAATAATTTCATCACCAAGCCGGAGCAGCTTGTCCAATATGTGGACGACTTTGGCACGGACACCGTCGGCGCGTACTTTGATTGCAGCAATATGCTCAAGTATGGCGTCCCCGCCGCGGAATGGATTCGCAAGCTGGACAAGCGGATGCTCAAGTTTGATTTCAAGGGATACAACGCCGACACGCAAAAATGGGTCGAGATCGGCCAAGGGACCGAGGATTGGCCCGAGGTGCTCAAGGCCCTGGACGAGATCGGCTACACCGGCTGGGCGACATCCGAAGTCGGCGGCGGCGACGAGGCCCACCTGACCAAGGTCTATCAGCAAATGCAAAAAGTGCTGACGAAGTAAGTAGCAGCCACCGCAAAAGTAGCAGGCACCGTCCCGCTGCCGATAAAGTTGTAGGCATCGTCCCGATGCCGATAAAGTAGTAGGCATCGTCCCGATGCCGTGAATTCGTTTAACCGCGACGCGCAACGGAGCGCGTTGCGGGGATGCTAGGGTGCGAAGGCATTAGCTCCAGCGGAGCACAATCTTTGTAGCTGGCTATTTCGCAAAAATGATAGCAATTAGCCAGTGGTTGAACGCAGCGTTAACACCAGAAGGCGATTCAACGAAAAACCAGTTCGGCGAGTAAAACTCGCCGCTACGGGAGGAAAAACGCGAGTAAAACTCGCCGCTACGAACAGTTCGGCGACGGAGTCGCCTCCTACAATTTCTCGTCTACCGCTAATTGCCACTCATGACACCTGCGCCCCGCCTCCGCCGATACCAGCGGCGGCTTTGTGCGCGTTGCAAAATTCACGCAATCAAATACTTCAGCCATCATGGGCTAGTTGATTTCCCAACTCAGCTTTAGACTAGTGCTATCCTTTGTCAATCAGGAACGCCCATGAACGCCTGGTCCACCGCCCCGCTTACCGGCACGTTGCACATGTTTGTGGCGTGGGATTGGGGGGAAGAAGTCCAGTTGGATGCCGCACGGCGATTGCTCCCGGCCGAGCCGCAAACCCTTCCCCGCCGCCCCCGCACGCCACCCAGCGTCGCCTACAGCCCCCCTCCCCTATTGTTCCCCTTAACCCCCCTGCGGCTGGATTTGCCGGTGTTGGGCCAGGTTGCCGCAGTGGCCAAACTAGCGGTGTTTGATTTTGGCGGGGCCAGTTTATCCCTGGAAATTCCGCTGACGGCCACGCCTCCGCAACTGCTCGAGATCGCCCGCGCGCTGGCGGATTCGCGCGGGTTGGTCGCGACGGCCCGGACAGCCGTAGAGCCCACCTTTCAGACCCTGCAACCGGCAATCGAACATCCAAACTGGTCCCCGTTGGCTGAGGAATATTTGGTCTTTGAAATCCAGCCCGCCAGTTGCCCGCTGTCGGTCGAGGAACTGCTGCGCGACCAGTCGCAGTGGCTGGCGCAACTGACCCGGCTGGAAAGTGCCACACTGTGCGCCGCCGAAGTGGGACTGATCACGCAATCGCGGCTCTGTTATACACCGGGGGATTTGTTTCTGCCCGAATGGCCCGCCGCGCTGCTGCTCGACACCGACTGCGAGGAGACCCTGCAAACGATCGAGTTCGCCAATTTACAACTGCTGGAATACCGCTCCTTGGATCAACTGCTGGATGCGCGCCTGGCCGAGGCGTATCGCTCGATCCATCCCTTGACGCGCTGGCGTTGGCCGTTTTTACGCACGCACGACCAGCCGCTGCGCGTGTTGGGCGAGCTGCGGGTCACGGCGCACACCCTGTTCGAGCGGACGGGAAACGCGTTTAAGCTAATGGGAGATCAATATCTAGCGCGGGTCTATCGGCTACTGGCCGAGCGGTTTCACCTGGGGGAATGGAGCCACAGCATTCAACAGAGCCTGGACACCGTGGAAAGCGCGTACCAGGTGGTTTCCGACCAGGCGGCGGTGTACCGAATCGAGCTATTGGAGATCATCGTGATCGTGCTGATTTTTATCGAGATCGTGCTGACGCTCGTGGGACACTGAGGGGGAAAATAATACGTAGGGCGGAACGTGTTCCGCCGTTCGCGGTCGGACTGCATTTTTTGGAGGGAAATGACACGGTGTGAATTTGTCGGATCACGATCCGACCTACAGTACTTGACTCGGTCGGTCCGCGACTCAACCACGCACCGCCGCTTCAATTGCGGCGATGTCGATTTTCGTCTGTTTCATCATCTCCGCCATCGCCTTGGCCGACACATTTTTGTCGGCGTTCATCGTCAATTCCGAAAGCCGTCGCGGGTAAATCTGCCATGACACGCCGTAGCGGTCCTTGAGC
The DNA here is from genome assembly GCA_033762255.1 of Pirellulales bacterium. Taxonomy (NCBI): domain Bacteria; kingdom Pseudomonadati; phylum Planctomycetota; class Planctomycetia; order Pirellulales; species Pirellulales bacterium. The sequence continues at coordinate 25,877 of JANRLT010000027.1, forward strand.
CAGCCGCAGGCGCTGACCTCTCCCCCATTGGTGGTCAAGGCCCCCCACAGCCGATCGGTCTCGGCCTGGTCGACCGTCGCGACCGAAATAGAGACCGCTTCGGTCAATGTGAACATCGGCCCGGCATCGAGGATCTGATAGGGGACCCCGCCCAGCGAAAAGTCGATGACCGAGAAAGTGCCATACCCGTTATCACCGACAAAAACCGTCTCGACGCGGCTTTCCGGGATCAAAGAGCAGTAGAATTCCGCGGCCTCGCGCCCCCGCCCATCGCGGAACCACAAGCAGGTGCGAATCGTGCTGGCCATTGTAATAATCCTTTTGGAAATATGTGGGTTGATAGGTTTTCAGGCTTCTACGTTTTGGGGCTCGGCGAACGACAAAGCTCGCCTGCTGCGGCGGCTGGAGAGCCGTGGAACCTCGAAAAACCGTAATGCCCCCACGGTCAGGTGCAGCGCCTAGTTCGGCGTGCCTTCGGTGTCGGTCGCCCCGATTGTCAGAACGGGGACTTGTCCACTTTCTTAAACTTGCCGCTCACGTCCCCGGACAACTCAATGTCATCCGGATTCAGGGACATCACTGGGGAGCCGGCGTCGAGCTTGAACTTGGTCAGGTCGGCCCACATCACGTTCGGGCTGGTGGTGAGTTCGAAGAAGTAGCGGCCCTTGGTCACGTTGATGGCCGTCCGGTACTCGGTGTTGTACACGCCGAACCCGCCGTACGGAGCCCCGAACGGGACGGACACGTTCCGGATCACCGACAGCACGTTGGCGATCGCCTCCCGCTCGTTCTTCGGCTCAGGGAGGACCGCACCGAAGTACGATGCCCGTTGGAAGCGGTGGACCGACCGCACGTTCCCCGGCAAGGGGGTGTCGCTGCTCGGCTTGGAGAAGTCCTGCTCCTTCAGCAGCCGGAGTTGTTCGCCGTACGCTGGCTCGTTGGTCATCACCCGGTAATCCTTGCTGTGGTGAATCTCGACCTTCCCCTTCACGTACTCGATGATGGCTGAATCGCCGGACGCGTCCTCGATAGCCCAGTGGACGGTGGCTTTCTCGCCGCGAGCCTTGCACATCACCGGCTGGATGTCCTTGAGCAGTTGGAGGGCCTCCTTCACGTCGGCCGCGTTGTCGAGCATGTACTGGAGCAGAATCACCGCGTTCACGCCGGGCTTGTTGACGTCTCGCTCACCGAAGTCGGCGGGAGTGAAGTGGAGCATGTGGCCGGCCAACCCCTTCTCGTTCACCCCATCGGCCGCCCCGAGATTCCAGATGGAGGTAACCATACTGCTGTACTTGGACGTCCACTTGACCGCGTTCTCCTTCACGACGACCTCATCGCCCAACTTGCCGCCGTCTCGCATCACCCCGCGGGGGAACACCCAAAGGGTCGGCTCGGTTGTACCCGGCCAGTCCATGGTGCGGGCGGCGAACACCCCGAGCTTGATATTGTTCGACAGATATCGCGAACACGGGTAGGCCGGGGTCGCCACCAGCGCGGCACCCAGAACGAATAGGCAGATGATCGCGTAACGAGGCATTGCACCGCTCCTATCAGTAATGTGTGCCGCCGAACATTGTATGATCCAAGCTTTTCACTGGGGTATTTGTCATATCTAGTGTAGTGTCTCTTAATTAAGGGAACCACAAATCATCACCGAAAACTAATTTTTCTTAGTATTGGACCGGGATTTTCAAATTTCTAAAAAGTTGCCATCAGTGTGAGACTCTACACTAGGACAGCTATACAGCGATTTTCACGTATAGTACAGTCTTAATATACGCCTGTCAATCAGTGCATATTCCTTATGACACAGTAGTGAAATCCATTCTGGAAAGTTCGCCAACACGTCATATCCAGTAATATGCTTTCTAGCTAAACAATTCACGGCTAGTACTTTTTTTTGAAGACAGCCAACAGTTTTAGGCTATTGGTCCGGATGACGCAACCGCGTTGCGGCAGGAATTTTGGCTTGCCATATTCCCAGGGTAACCGCTGCGCGGCAACCCAGGGCTGAGTTTCTTAACCGCGATGCGGTAGATTCCCTCTTCCAGAGCTCTCCCGCTGGATGATTGATTCAAATGGGACGCACGATCAGGAAAAGGGAGGGGGCGAATTCAGAAGCAGGAATGTCGAAAGCAAAATTTCACCGCGAAGCGGTTTCGTATCGTAGCCGTGGGCCCAAGCCCACGGTTCGGGTAAGCAAATTATCATCTCGCCGCGTCGCGGCGACGTCGTGTCTGGTTGGCGTTTATTTGTAGGTAGAAGAAAGTGCATCCGTCGCCGCCATGAATGTAGCAGGCACCGTCTCCGGTGCCGTGTCATTCCGTCGCCGATGCGCGGCTAAAGGAGAGGTAGGACAGTTTTGCATCCCCCGGATAGTCGCTGCGCGGTAACCCGGGGCTAAGGGCTGTAACTGCTTCGCGGTAGAAAGGCATTTAACCAAAATCCAAATTCCAGTAACCAAAATCTAACAGGCCCCGCGCTCCGCTGCGCGTCGCGGCTAAACAAATACTAGATCGGCGAGTAAAACTTGCCACTACGAATACGGCGACGAAACGTCACCGCTACGGACAGTTCGGCGACGGAGTCGCCTCCTACAATTCATTCTCACCCCATATCCCGCGTCCCACACCTCGCGTCCCACAAGCCTCCCGCCGGCCTAATACCGCGGCACAGACGGATCGACTTGCAGCGACCAGTCCTCAATTCCGCCAGCCAGATTTTGCGCTTGCGCGTATCCCTGTTCCCGCAGCCATTTGGTCGCCCGCATACTCCGTCCGCCGTGGTGGCAATGGACAATGATCGGCCGGTGGCGGTGCGGCTCCAGCTCCGCGACCCGGTTGGGCAATTCCCCCAACGGGATCAAGATCGATCCGGCGATGCTGGCCGTGGCGTACTCGTCCGGCTCGCGCACATCCAAAATCACCAAATCCTGCCCCCCCTGCCGCATCTGGCGCAAGGTATGCACGTCAATTTCTAGCGGTAAATCGGACATGGTTCTCGACTGGAAAAGAGGTTCCGGGGGGGAGAGTCTGACTACACTAGGGGGCAAAACGATCTCGCGCTCAACTTAACATATTATCCCTTCCGGGGCAAAGCACGGCCACCCCCGCTTGCCCGTAAAAAACCCACAAAAAATCGCTGTCAGTCCCCTGGCAAATGGGATACAATAAGGCCACGGGGCAATTTTTATCCTGGAGATTGAACGGGTTGTTTGCTCCGCGCCCCTCCGCGGAATTGGCGGCAGCCTGCATGCCGCCAATCTATCAGCAAACAGGGTCAGTTCCCGCGCGGCGTATCACTTTTTTTTGCAAGAGTCAATTTTATGAAGCGATCAATTTGGGTTGTGGGGCATTCCGGACCGCGGGTAAGCTTGGGCCTGGCTGTGGCCGTGTCGCTCACGTTTGTTTTCACCTCCGCAGCTTTGCGGGCAGCGGAAGATTCCCCTCCCGCGGCGCAAGCCCAGCAGGAAAAGCCCGCCAGCGAAGATCCCGCCGCCAAAGGCGGATTTGATCCCTTTAATGTTCCCAACGTCATGGGGGAGGAACTGCGCGGCTACTTTGAAAAGCTGAGCGCCTGGCAACCGGCGTTTGACCCCGCCGCCCGCCGCGATAAAGAATTACAAATGAAACTGCGGGACGAATATCTTCGCTCGCGCAAAAATCTGGTGGCAGTCGCGGATAAACTGTTGGCCGAAAAGCCCGAGGAAGCTGTGCGCATCCAGGTCACCCAGGCCAAATGGATGTCGCTGCGGCTGCTCAGTAACTTTGAAGACTCGTACACCGCCCCTTATGAAAAGCTGACCCAGGAATTAATGACCGATTCCAATCCCGAGTTAGCCCAAATGGCGCAGCGGATGCACTTGATGAATCGGATTTCCGGTTTGGTCGAGGAAACATCCAAGGAATCACCCCAGCAAGTTTACGCCGACGTGATGAAGCTGGCCAACGCCAGCAAAGAAGTCAATCCAGAAACACTGGGCCTGCTGGACAACACCGCATATATCATGGAAATGATCGGCCAATATCCCCTGGCCACGGAAATTCATAACTGGGTGATCAAGGCGGCCCAACAACAACCCAGCCCGCAATTAGAACAAGCCAAGGGACAATCGGAAAAAGCGCTCAAACGCATTGGCCTGATCGGTCAACCGCTGGACCTCAAGGGACACTTGCTGGACGGGAGCGAGATTGATCTAAGCAACTACAAAGGCAAAGTCGTGTTGGTCGATTTTTGGGCCACGTGGTGCGGCCCGTGCATTGCGGAGTTGCCCAATGTCCAGGAAAACTACAAAAAGTACCATGACGAGGGGTTTGAGGTGATCGGGATCAGCCTGGACGAAACGGTGGAACCATTGGTCGAATTTATCAAGGAAAAGAACCTCCCCTGGTCGCAAATTTTTAGCAAGGACGAGTCCACCCGCGGCTTTAGCGATCCCCGTGTGGATCAATTTGGCGTGAACGGCATCCCGGCCACGTTCCTCGTGGGCAAGGATGGCAAGATCGTCCATGTCAACGTGCGCGGTCATCGCCTGGGCAAATTGCTCGAGGAAATGCTGGGCCCGCAAAAGTAACAAAGCCGACGATGGCATTATCGGTGGAGAGCAGGGGGGACAAAACTGGTTTTGCCCCCTATCGTCCAACAACCCGGGGATTGGCGATTACGCGAGAGCGGCACATTACTAGCGATGCTGTTGGCATCGCGATCAAATGCGGCATGCGTAAAAAGTGATTCCCGGCATTACTTCTTTAATGCGCTCTCTAGGCCGCGCGGCGCAATTGAGATTCGGTAGAACCAGCCGTCGTGGGTTGACCCGCATTGCCGCGTGACGGACCGATGGGCCTTCCCGCCGAGGATTCGCCCAGTGTCGCCGGATCGATCCGCATGTGGACCGCGCGGTTTGCCCTCAGCAGAGCCGCGCAGGCCAAACGTGTGTCACGTAGTTTTTCACGATGGAGGCGGCCCGCCTGATATTGGGCGGAGGCGCGCATTCTTCCGGCTAGTTGCAGCCAGGCGGCAGGCCGCCAACATTGGCCCGCCCATTCCAACAGACAGTCCAGGGGATGCCGCGCGAGCGCGTCCAACCAGCTTTCGAACAGGCAATTGCGCTGGTAAAGCTGTTCGGCGCGATAGCCGCGGGTGTAACCTGGATTCGAGGCGGCGGCAAGATCGCGATCAAATTGCGCGGCATCGGCCAGGACGACGGAATTTGGCTCGTGGATGTGATCATAACCCACCGCCGCGAGCATCAGGCCTAGATCCACGCTGGCCCAGGCGGGACCAACTTTGTCGCAAAATTTGGCCCCCAGCAGTTCGAGCGCCATGGTGCGGTAAAAACCCGCTTGCAATAGCGGCCCGGCGCTGGCGGGGGCCATTCCAGGGGTTTTGCCGATGGCGGTAGGATCATCGCCGGTGTTGGCAAATCCGCTGGATGTGTTCAGGATGACAGGCCCCCGCCGCGGGTCATAACCCCACCCGCTGGCCAAGAGGCGTTGTGGTTGAGCTTGGCTGACAAGCTGCGGGGCGATGGTCGCCACGCGGGGATCTTGAAAATGGGCCAGTGGCAAATCCGCCCAGCCCGCGGTGACCTGGATACCGGCGGTGCCAATAAACAGGTACGGGGATTGGACTTGTTCCAGGGCAAAGTTGAGGCAGTCCAGCACATTTCCGCGGGGGGGCGCTTGTAAAAAAGTCACTTCCCCGGCGAGTTGGTACGGGTCGTCATAAGGGCGATTAAAGACCGCCAAAATTTCGCAGTCCGGGGGGCGGTGCTCCAGGAACGAGACCAACGTCGGCTCCATCGCGTCCGTTGGCCCTGGCACGGGCAATATGCACGTTAATCTCGGCACGGTGAACCTTCCTTGGTTAACCGCCAAAGGCGTCGCGCCCTGGTGTCAAAAAACTACGGTTGGCGGGAATGCCGCTGGGAAATCTGGCCAGCAACCGCGATTTTTTCGCGGTGGGTGCCGCCTGTTCCCGCTGGTCAGGTCAAAGACCGCTGGGTTGCTGGCGGCCAACAAGCAAAAGATGATCCACGATTGTTAATTTCGGCAAGGAACGGATCGCAAATTCAGCTTCAAACAAAAAAAACAACAATCCGGCCTGTTCCGCCGGGAACCTGCCCGTGAATCCCCATGTCCCTTGAATCTGACCAAATCGTCGTCGCTAAAATTAGCAAATCAGGGGAATTTTTCGATATTGATTGCCATCGGTGTAAAGATGTGGAATGGGTGTGGGGGCTTGCGAGAGCCGGGATTTCGCAGTAATTTTAGAGATTGAGCAAATTTTGCCGCAATCAGCCCCAGCGTGGGCAAATAGCCAAAAAACGGAATGAAGGGGAGTTTTGCTGCCTGGGAAAATGGCGACGTAGCTCAGTCGGTTAGAGCAACGGCTTCATAAGCCGTGTGTCGGCGGTTCGAATCCGCCCGTCGCTAGTTGAACTTATCCAGAAGGCGCGCCCCATGCCAAAACCGCGGTCAAACCCAAGCTAGCACCCATTAAACCGATGCTAAAATCATCGGGCATAGCTTTTCAGGGATCTATTTTCAGGAAAAAAATCTTAGCCACAAAATCCAGTAGACTCATGGCAATTAACTGGAGTTTAATTTCAGTCCTCATTATGGGTAGATGGATTGAGTGTTCGTGGATGGGGCACATCCCTATGCGTCGGTCGTGTCCGATACCCGACACGCGCTCAAAATGCTGCGTCACCGGAGGAGTGGTTTTGTGGTATGATTTTGCCAATTACGGCGACTCCAACGATGAGACGCGGGCGATCGCCGATGAACAAGAGACGTAGTCTTTATGGCCAATTGGCAACACACAACTAGTGATTCATCAAGCAGCCCCAGAATCTCTCTGGAAATTGAGTATAAAGACTAGCCAGGCAAAATGAGAAAAAGGTACCGGCATTCCGCTCGCGAAAGGAATTGTTAAATATCGATTAGAAAATTCACAAAAAAATGAAATAGCGCTGCCTCCTAACATGAATCTAACAATTGGTCTTTATACTGTTATGTTCTCTTAACGGATACTCAGAGCAGAGCGGTATTATGAAGTCACCTTACGCGCGGCAGCGCGGATTTACTCTAGTGGAATTACTGGTCGTCATCGGAATCATTGGGATTCTGGTGGCGCTCTTGCTACCCGCCATCCAAATGGCGCGCGAGGCCGCCCGCCGTACGCAGTGCAAAAACAATCTGCGGCAAATCGCGCTGGGCCTGAACAACTATCTTTCCACGCGCAAAAAGTTTCCCCCCGGGCAAAAGATTTTTCACGAAACATTAGAAGATCGCAATCTGCGTTTCGCCTGGTCCACCTTTATGCTGGGATATATAGAGGAAGACACCGTTTATAAAAAATTGGACCTCAAGAAAGGGATCACCCATCCGGCCAATCTAGAACTAGGTCGGCAAAAGGTAAACGTCTATCTGTGCCCCAGCACCAATATTATTGATCGGACACGGGAAGCGGATGGTTTTCTTAAGCGGGACTTGGATGTTCCGCAGGATGGCAATGACGACCCCAACCAGGGAGGGGGCCTGGCCTGTATTGATTATGGTGGCGTCGGCGGTCCGACCAGCCAGGACGCCAAGGACCTCAAGGGTCAATCTTATGGCGAAAATCGCGGTATTTTGTGCAATATTGACATCAAAAAGAATCCCAAATCCGCCATCGAGGTCGCCCCACGCATGATTACGGACGGCATGACCAAAACCATGTGCCTGGCCGAATGCACCGGCCGCGGACTGGGTGATCCCGGACGCAAGGTTACCACCAATCTGCGCCTGGATGGCGCCTGGGCTAGCGGCGATAACACCTTTCGCGTGGGAGAGACCCCAGTGAATACGGCCCATGGCAATAGTTACTTGGCGGGGGGCAATCAATGGACGAACGAGGATATCGTGTCGGATCATGTCAGCGGGGCGCACATCGCCATGTGCGACGCGTCAGTCCATTATCTCAATGCCGAGACCGCGCTGAATGTCATTTGGTATTTGGCCTCGCGCAATGGGGACGAGACGATCCCCAGCGGCTGGGAATAATCCGCTTGACGGAATTGCCGGTGGGGAGCCTCTCTTTTTTTGATTGTGATTCCGGTCAAAACCTGTCTCATGCGCAGGGCATCCCGACAAAAAAATTGTCGAAAATAACATCCTTGCGCTAACCGCAGGGGAGATACCGGCGACCAAAGGTTGTTCATGGATATCGTAACAGCGGCTTAATGCAATTCTAACAAATCTCTAACACCCGATTAAAAATTATTCGCGCGGCAATGATTATATTAGGTGTTTAATCAAGTTTTTTCGTGCGCGGGGCGGTTTTCGTTTTCTATTAAAATTCACCGTTCTTTTTGGTTTCTACTTCTTTTTGTGTCGAGCATCCATGTCAAAAATTCACGCGCGGCGGTTGTTGGCGGGCAGTATCGGGTTGTCTTTTGGTTTGGCGGCGGTTGGGTCCGCTTATGGGCTGGACACGATTTCTTATAGTGGCGGAATTTACACCCAAAATTTTAACACCCTGCCTAAGGTTATCTCTGAGACCAACCCGGCGGTGATGTATGACATTGACCCCACGCTGGGGGGCGGGCCAATCCCCAGCTTGAACGGTGTAAGCGATGACATGCTGGGAACGGGGACTTTTGAATTAACAAATGTAAGCTTGGTTGACCCCAGCCAGTTGCTCCGCGGCTGGCAATTGTACTTGGCCAATGGAGATGGCGGGTTTAATCCTGGAGGTGGACCCAATATGCGCTGGAAGGTCAATAATGGATCTGTCAGCGGGGGAACGGCGACGAGCTTTGGTTCTAACGGTAGCTCGGAACGGGCCTTTGGCACCCTGGGCAGTAGCACCGTGGGGTCGGGGATTGGCGCGGTATTTACAAATACTTCTGACATCACACTCACCCAAGCCACGATCACCTTTACGATGGAACAGTGGCGGGAAGGGGACGTGGGCGCGGACACGGTGACCTTTGCCTATGACGAGGGGTTGGCCAGCGACAATATTAACACCACGCTCAGCAATAATTTTGCCGCGCTGAATTTAACTAGCATCAGCCCGACACCGGGCATCAACATGAATCTGGATGGCAATCTGCCGGTGAATCAGGCGGTGCGCACCGCGACGCTGGTGGGGCTAAATTGGATACCGGGGACGAATTTGATCCTCCGCTGGACTGACACGAACAGCGCCGGACAGGATGATGGCTTTGGAATTGATAATTTTAGCTTTAGCGCGGTCGGTGGTGGAGCAACCGTTACCTGGACCGGAGCGGCTAACACCAACTGGAACACCACGGACATCAATTGGCTCAACACCTCGAGCGCGCCGAGCGCCTTTGCCGCAAATAACGCGGTAGTCTTTGGCAATACCGGCATCGGCACGGTAAATGTCGATCCGGCGGGCGTCACACCCAGCTTTACCACGGTGGCCAACGACAGCGGGACCTATACGTTTACCGGCGGGTCGATTGGCGGCCCGGGAACACTGATCAAATCGGGCGCGGGAACGCTGATTATTAATAATAGCAACACGTTCCAAGGAGGGATCAATATTACCGGCGGCGTGGTGCAAATTAGCAGCGACGCGGCCCTGGGAAATAGCGTGGGCGGGGTACAACTGAACGGCGGCGAATTGCGGCTGGGAGCCAACGTCACGACGGCTCGCGTCACCACGGTTTCGGCCATTGGGGGGACGCTAAACACGAACGGCTTTAACCTGGCCAGTTCCGGCTTTTTGTCGATTGACGGTCCGTTGGTCAAGCAAGGGACCGGCGACCTCGTGCTGTCGGGGGTGGTCTCTTCCACCGAGACGTTCTCTTTGTTGGGGGGTAATCTGTTCTTGAATCAACTGGCGGGGACGCAAAATTTTATCGCGCCCAACGCCCCCAACCAGTACGTGGGAAACATCACCATCACCAATCCCGCGCGGCTGAACTTTGGCGGCGGCGAAGTGAGCGGCGGTGGCGAAATTCGCACGCTGACTCCGGGATCGTCCGTGGTGGGGCATAACCGGACCGGCCAGAATAATAACACGGTCATTAACAACAATATTCGCCTTAATTTCAATAACGTGGCCGGGCCGTTCTTTACTTATCTGGGTGCCAGCGGCGCGAACACACTGACCATCAATGGCAATATCTCGGGCAATGCCGATGTCAACATTCAGGTCGATGTGGACGCCTTTGGTCCGGGGACCGTGACCTTTGCCGGGAACAACTCATTTACGGGCGACGTCTACATCAACAACGATTTTAATGGTGTCTTTCGGATTAATTCGGCCACGGCGTACCCCGCCTCCGCCAAGTTGTTTTATGGCCTCCCGGCCGGCACCCGCAAGGCCGGGGGTATTGACCTGAACGGCTTTACCGTCACGGTCGATGGCCTGCACCAAAACACGTCAAGCACGGACGTGCTGGGAATCAATAACACCAACGGATCGGGGCACTTGATCATCAACCAGCCCGGCGGGGGCAACGACAGCTTTAATGGTTTTATCGGGATCCCGACCATTACCACCGGCTTTATCTTTGGTATCCCGAATGATGACATCACGCTGACATTGGCCTCTACCAACACCGGCACGCTGAAAATAGGGGGCGTGGACAAAACCTACACCGGCGCCACCACCATCAACGGCGGCGCGCTGTTGGCCAACGCCATTTTTAATTCCACAGCTTTCGTGGTAAATAATGGCGGCACCCTGGGGGGAACGGGGACCATCGTCAACTCCGCCACGATCAACGCCGGCGGCACGCTGGCTCCGGGGGAGGGACTAGGAACTTTGACCGTGGGTAGCTTGAGTTTAGATCAGGCAAACCTCTCCTTTGACCTGGATGCCCCCGGGACGAACGACCTGGTAAATATCGGGGGGTTGCTAACCGCCACCGGGACCAATACGTTCACTTTTACCAATAGCGGTGGGTTGGCCACGGGGACTTACACGCTGCTGGATTACAGCAGCTTTACCGGCTCCCTGGCTAACTTTGGTCTCGCTTCGTCCGTGTTGGGGGCTTTTCAATTGTCCCTAGCCAATGACACCACCAACGGCGCCATCGTCCTCAATGTCACCCCCGACACCAACCAATGGATCGGCGCCACCGGAGCTAATTGGACCGCGCCCGGCAGTTGGTCCAGCGGCAATGTCCCCAACAGCGCTTCCGCCGAAGCCCGCTTTTTAGGAATGGGCGGCAGTCCCGCAAACTTAGACGCCAGTCAGACGGTAAATAAACTAACCTTTAACACCAACTCCAGCTACACCCTCAGCGGACCAGTGGCAAATGTCCTTAGTCTGGCCGGGACCAACCCCACGATCAACGTCACGGGGAATGGCACCCAAACGCTGGCCACCAGTCTGAACCTGGGCGCTGGCACCGTGCTAAATGTCAATAGCGGTCAACTGACGCTGGCCCTCCCCGCGGGCGCCACTAGCTCCATAGGGACCAACGTCACCGCCAATGTGGCCGCCGGGGCCAGCCTAAATCTGAGTGGCGCGCTGAGCGCCTTGGGGAGTACTTCTGGCAACAAAGCCGCCATCCTAACCAACGCCGCCACCAGCCAACTACAGGTCGCCAGCGGCGCCCACGTCGTCGGCCACATCAGCGGCCCGGGCCCCGGTGCGGGGACCGCCATCGGCCAGATCACCGTCGCCAGCCAGGCTAGCCTGACGGCCAACGGCCTACGACAGAACAAACTGACCCTAGCCGCGGGGACCGCTAGCGCCTTTACCCGCGTCAACGCGGCGACCGTGGATGGGGGGGCAAATGGCCTGGTCGTCCTAAATAACACCGTGGAAAATGGCGGGACCGGCTCGCTGGGACTCTCCCTAGCGAACGAATCCTACCTCGACCTGAACGACAACGACCTGGTGGTTTACTACAACTCTGAGGAAAACCCCCTCTCGACCATCACCCAATACCTGGACAACTATTACAGCTTTGGCTCGGCTCCGGGTAATAACCTTCCCATGATCGGCAGCACCGTGGTGGATAACTCGGGCGGTTCGCGCGTCATCGTGGCGGTGGACAACGCCAATAGCCAGTTCGGCGATATGGGAAATCCATTTTACGACCTGACCCTGGGTAATAGCACGCTGGGGACCGGCTTTAACCAGGTAATCATTCGCTTTACTTATCCCGGGGATTACAACCTGGATGGCCAAGTCGATGGCGCGGACTATACCGTGGTTGACTCCAACCTGGGGGCGGTGACACCGGGCTTGTCCGGCGGCTGGACCCTGGGGGACGGCGACTTTGACGGCCTGATCACACCCGCCGACTACCTGCCCATCGACAGCAACTTTGGCAGTGGCGTGGGGAACCCCCTGGGCGGTAACCCCGCCATTAGCGCCATTCCCGAACCCAGTGTCTGGGTGCTGGGGGGTCTGGCGGCTGTCGCGTGGGGCGCATTTGGATGGCGTCGCCGGAGCTAGCCGACGTCGCCGCAAAGGTTTAGCCACGAAGGGGTGTCTGGGCTTTGAAGGGGTGTCTGGATTTTCAAGGGATGGCGGGGGTCGAGCCTCGGCAAGCCCCCAGTGATTAGGATTTAGAAGTACGAATGCAGAAAAGCCACAACCCAGGTCGCAGCGCGGCCTGGGTTGTGTTGTATTTTAGATAATACCGCGTGGGGTTAAAACAGAACGTTGCCCATGGCAATCCACGGTATTCAGTCCCTACCGCATTATCAGCGTTCACATGAAATTCTACCGCCGATTGAGCATGTTTAGTTAGCACCAGCATTGTTCGTAAACTTGGGGACTACCAGCAACAGTACTATTGTTTCAAACGGATGAATCGGGCCGTTGGCCCTTCCCTAAATTCCTTCCCATAAACCTAGGACGACGCTGCGCTTGCCCTAGGCTGGGATAGGTTGGGCCTTTGGCCCATAAATAGCCTTTGGCTGCAAGGGCCAAGAAAACGCAAAATTCTCGCACGATGCGAATTGGCAGTTTAGTTGTACGAGTGCACTCAATACCCCAAACCGCTTGCCAGGAAGTAAAGCAACCGGATAAATTGAAAGGAACTTTTACACACCCTTTGCCTACTACCTAGCCCATGAGCGACCCTTACTTTCAAAAACTGTTTGCCGAACGGATTGGCGGGTCCAATTACGGCAAAGGGACCGAAATCTACAAATTTGAAAAGATCAAACGGGCCAAGCGGCAGGCCCTGGCTGATTTTCCCGATCGCAAGCTGATCGACTTTGGGATTGGCGAAAATGATGAAATGGCGCCGGAGAGCGTGCGCCGCGTCATGCATGTCGAACTGGACAAACTGGAAAACCGGGGTTATGCCGACAATGGAATCCTGGAATACAAAGCGGCCGCCGCGCGGTTCATGCGGCGGCAATTTGGCGTGGAGCTAGACCCCGCGACAGAGATCAACCACTGCATCGGCAGCAAGCCCGCCTACGCCATGCTTCCCGCCGCGTTTATCAATCCCGGCGATATCACGCTGCTCACCGTCCCCGGTTATCCCGTGGCGGGGACGCACACGCGGTATTATGGCGGCACGGTCTATCGGCTGCCGCTGCTGGCGCAACATGACTTTTTTCCCGATCTGGACGCCATTCCCGCCGAAGTCTGCCAACGGGCCAAATTGCTGGTGATCTGCTATCCGAACAGTCCCACGGGCAAGACCGCGACGGTCGATTTCTACAAGCGGGTGGTGGAATTTGCCCGCCGGCACGAGATTGTCGTGGTGCAGGACGCGGCGCATATTTTGTTATCGTATGATTCCCCTCCGCTCAGCTTTCTGAGCGTCCCCGGCGCGCGCGATGTCGGCGTCGAGGTGCACAGCATGTCCAAGGGGTACCACATGATCGGCTGGCGGCTAGGGTTTGTGGCGGGACATCCGCTGTTGGTTCGGGCCTTTGCCGATATCAAGGATAACAGCGACTCCGGCCAGTTCATGGCCATCCAAAAAGCCGGCGCGGCCGCCTTGGATGATGCATCCATCCCTGCGCAAGTCAGGGCCAAATATCAACGTCGCCTGCAAAAACTGGTTGCCATGCTGTCGCGCTGCGGTTTTAGCTGCCAAATGCCCGGCGGCACGTACTTTCTGTACACGCCCGCGCCGCGGGGTCTGGCCAATGGCACGGTCTTTGAAAATGCCGAAGCCGCCAGCCAGTACCTAATCACCCGACATTCCATTGTCACTGTCCCCTGGGACGACGCGGGGGCGTATCTGCGATTTAGCGTTACCTACGAGGCCCCCACCGAAGCCGCCGAGGATGAACTGATGGCCCTGACCGAGGCGCAGTTGCGGCAAATCCAACCAACATTTTGATCGCTGGCAATATCACGGAACTGCTTTATCCGCGTTGGCCGCCTTCCCGGGGGATCGCGGCTTTTCGCGTTTTTTTCAGGTGCAATGGAATGTTTTTACGCTTTAAATTCAAAAGCATCCCCTGGTTGTCCTGCGCGCTGGTGGTCGCTAGCATACTGGGGGGCGGGTGCGGAGAATCCTCCTCTCCCCCGGCGCCGACAGTCTCCCTGGCGGACAAACTCGCCCGCGCGCTGAAAATCTCAGACCCAAAAGCACGGGCTGACAACCTCTTGCGCCTGGTTAATGAACTATTGGCGGCGGCCGACCAGCCCGCCGCCGACCGGGCATTGACCGCCATTAAGGAAATCATCCCCAAAGTGGATGATCCCGTCGAGCAGGCCCGACTTTGGGCGGACCTGGCCGAACGACAAGCCCGCGCCAGCCAAAAAGGAGCAGCGCGGGAATCGCTGCTGTTGGCCAAAAGTGGACAAGAAAAGCTTGCCGCAAACCCTTTTGGCCGGGTCCGGGTGCTGACCCGCATGGCGTACGCCCACGCGGCGTTGGGGGCGCAAAACACCGTGGCGGACACATTAGCCACCGCCGAGGGATTGGCCAAGGGACTGACAGATCCCGAGGAACTGACGCGGGCCTGGTTGGAACTGGCCCGCGCGCGGCATTTTTTAGATCAACATGGCCCGCGGGACGAGGCCTACACGGCGGCGCGGACAGCGGCCATGTCCGCCCCGGAGGCGCGACTCAAATGCGAATTGCTATTGGACATTGCCGACGCTCAACTCAAAGTCAAGCAAATCGAGCCAGCCCAACAATTACTAGGGGAGGCTCGGCGACTGGCGGGGGAGATTGTCGAACCGTTATCGCGGGGCTATGTGTTGCTGAAACTAGCGGAAAAATACAGTTTGGCGGGTCTGGCGGATGACAGTGTGCAACTTTTTGCCCAGGTCGAGGGATTGATCAAACAGATTCCCGAACGGGATTTGCAAAAAGAACTGAGTGACAAGCTAGCGGAAACCAAGAAAAAATACGGGGGAAAATAGGAGGGGGGAAGTGTGAAGGATGAATGCAGAAGGCAGAATAATGAATGCAGAATTAATACCAGAAGGGTATAGCTGCGCTGCACGCTGTCACTATACGGCTAATATTCCTCTAAACTCCATTCCTCCAGCCTCCCTAACCCTCAATCCAGCCCCCGCCCAGCACTTGATCCCCCTCATAAATCACCGCCGCTTGTCCGGGGGCGACTCCGTGGACCGGCTGCAAAAACGAAACTTCAAAACGGCGGGGCACGCCACTTGATTCGTCATGATCCGTGGGTGTGACAATTGCCGGTTGGGCCGAGCTGTTGTAGCGAATCTGTACCGCGGCGGAAAAAGCCCGTCGGGGGGGATCCGCCAGCCAGTTAGCCCCATTTGCGGTTAATGTTGTCCGGGCCAAATCCTCTCGCCGACCCAGGACCACTTGGCGCGAATCCGCGTCAATCCGCACGACATAGTACGGTTCCCCCAGGGCCACGCCCAATCCCTTTCGTTGGCCGATGGTGTACCCCTCGATGCCGTCATGGCGGCCCAGGACGCGTCCCTCGACACTGACGATCTCTCCGCTAGTATCCAGGCTGTCGCCAGCCAAGGCGCGGCGACGGCGGACAAATTCCGCTTGCTTTCCAGCGCTGACAAAACAGATTTCCTGGCTATCTTTTTTGTCGGCGACGCGCAGGCCCAGTTCCGCGGCCAGGGCGCGGATGTGTGGCTTGCGAAAATTCCCCAGGGGCAACAGCATTTTGGATAGCAACGGCCGCTCCACGCCAAACAGGACGTAGGATTGATCCTTGTCATCGTCCAATCCCCGCAGCAACCGGGGATAGCTGCCGGTAGCGTCAGCCCCTTCCAGTCGGGCGTAATGCCCCGTCGCCACATACTGGGCATCGACGCTGGCGGCGTAGTCAAACAACCGGCCAAATTTGATCCAATTATTGCACATCACGCAGGGATTGGGCGTGCGGGCAGCGCTGTACTCTTCCACAAAATAATCAATGATGCGGTCAAACGCGTCCGTAAAATCCAGCGCATAAAAAGGAATACCCAGTTGCGTCGCCACGCGGCGGGCGTCGGCGGCGTCGCTGGCGGTGCAACAGCCTTGCTTATGGTCGGATCGGACTGAGACAATGGGCAAGGTCGCCAGCCCGGATGTTTTATCCCACGACTCCGACGGGGATTTTGACGAGGTCCCCTGGCCCGGTGCCGCACACGCCATTTCCAGCGTCTGCCCATGGCGCATGAAAATACCGATCACCTCGTGCCCCTCTTGGCACAGGAGATGGGCGGCGACGCTGCTATCCACGCCGCCGGACATGGCTAAAACCACGCGGGCCATAATCAACGCACACCGGCAAAAAAACCGCTGGGAACTAACATATAATAGAGATCAAACCGATCCCCGCTGGTTCATTATAACAGGCCGTGCCCTATTTTGCCGACAGGCCCCGCTATCGCCACGTTCACGGGCTTCTATAATAATTGATGGGGAACGGGTTTTTGGGGGATGGCTTCGTCATGATTTGCGGTGGGCAGTAATTTAACGGGAAAGTTCGTGCTGTGATGGAATTTCTCTGGTTTATGTTGATCGGATTGGCGGCGGGTTGGTTGGCCGGACAGATCATGAAAGGGGGCGGCTACGGACTCTTGGGCGATTTGCTCTTGGGCGTGGTGGGGGCGATTTTGGGTGGATGGCTGTTTGGATTGCTGGGTTTAACTGCCACGGGTCTGATTGGCAAATTGGTGGTGGCCACCGTGGGAGCAGTAACGCTGATTGCCCTGCTACGCATGTTACGCAACCGGCGCGCGCTGTAAATCGCGCGATCAATAAGCTCGCCCGCTCTTGTTTTTAGATGACGGCTTTACATTTTCAAGCAAACCACTTTTTGGGCCATCCTTTCGTCAAGCTATTACCCTTACGAATGTACCGCCCCCCTTGTCATGACACCCACCCGCCAGACTCAATCATTTTTGCGCCGCCGATTTGCCGAAGTGGGACTCGAACCGGTCAAAAAACATGGGCAGAATTTTCTGATTGACCTGAATTTGATGGAGCTGCTGGCCAAAAGCGCGGACCTGCAACCGACGGACGTCGTGCTGGAGGTGGGGACCGGGACAGGCGCTCTCACGGGAATCATGGCCCAGCAGGCGGCGCACGTGATCAGCGTGGAAATTGATCCCCGGTTGCATCAATTAGCCAGCGAGGAATTGATCGACCAGCCCAATGTGACTTTGCTTTGCCAGGATGCCCTGCAAGACAAGAACCACTTGGCTCCTAATATTTTGGAATTGGTCCAAAGCGAATTAACCGCGGGGCCTGACCGCCAATTCAAGGTCGCGGCCAACTTGCCGTACTGTGTGGCGACGCCGATCATATCCAACCTGCTGTTGGATCCGCCGCTGCCCGTCTCATTGACCGTGACCATTCAATTAGAGCTTGCGCAGCGAATAACCGCCGTCCCCCAAACGAAGGATTATTCCGCGCTGTCGATTTGGGTGCAGTGTCAGGCGAATGCTGAAATTTTGCGTGTGCTGCCCCCCAGCGCGTTTTGGCCGCGCCCCCAGGTGGAGTCCGCCATCCTGAAAATCACGCCCGATCCCGCGTTACGCCGTCAAATCCCCGATCTTCGCGGTTTTCACGAATTCATCCGCGCGCTGTTTTTGTATCGTCGCAAGCATTTGCGGGGGGTTCTGATTCATGCCCTCAAAAAGCAACTACCCAAATCAGATGTTGACACCCTGTTGGCGGGATTATCATTTGCTGAAAATGCCCGCGTCGAAGAGTTGTCAGTTCCAGAGTTGTTGATGCTGCATGGGGCGGTAACAGTTTTTCTGCGCCGGTAGCCGGCAAACTGGCCGTTATTCGCCAAACTACCTAAAATAATTCATTCTCAAAAAAAATCCCCGCCATACCCCGTCGCCTGACGATTTAGTAAATACTGACTAAAACAGTGAACATGCCATGAAAAAAAAGCCAATCGTGCTCTGCGTGGGTAATTGTTTTGCCGATCAATCCAGCCTGGAATGGTTGCTAACCCGTGAATTTGACGTGCAGTTGCAACATTGCGACACGACCGCAGAGGTCATGGCCAATCTCGACCAGGAATCGACCGCGCTAGTGCTGGTTAATCGCATTTTTGACCGGGATGGCGCTGCCGGGCTGGATTTGATTGCCCATATAAAGGCTGATTCGCGATATAACTCTATACCAATTATGATGTTAAGCAACTATGCGCAATATCAAGAAGAGGCCGTCCGACTGGGGGCGGAGCCGGGCTTTGGCAAAAGTGAGATACATTCGGCCAGCACAGTGACCAAGCTTGCTAATTATTTGCCACGAAACTAGCTATCGTATGTAGAAATTATTTACATTATCAACTTACATTCATGCATATATAGTATCGTGATATTTATTTTGCGGGCTTTAAAAGCGAGTAAAATTCTGTCTTTTTGCGGCATTTTCTGGTGTGGGCGGTTGATTTTTGTCGTGATATGAAGTGTAATGCTGCTATCACACACACGCGATACTTTGCCTATATTGCCCATTTTACATTCATTGCTTCACTTCCTTTGGTCCTATTTCATGTGGCAGAATTTCTTTTCGGCTAAGTTTTTTGGTATCCGCCCTCGTTCTTCCAATCGCTCCACTCGTCCCTCCCGCCGCCGCTTCACCGGCATTGAGCCTTTGGAAACTCGGATCGCCCTGGCGGTTCTGCCCGCTGGTTTTCAAGAAACACGCATCGCCGGCGGACTCAACCCCACCAGCGCCGACTTTGCCCCCGATGGGCGGTTATTCTTGGCCGAAAAAGGGGGACGGGTCCGCATCATCCAAAATGATGTGCTCCTTTCCGAAAACTTTTACACCGTCCCCGTCGATACGTACCGCGAACGGGGATTGGATTCTATTGTCCTGGATCCTAACTTTGCCCAAAACGGCTACGTTTATATCTATTACACTCCCGAAGTGCCGGGAAATCCTAACGTGGCGGATAATGGCACCCAGGCGCAATTAGTCCGCATTACCGCCGACCCCAACAATCCCAATCGCGCGTTGGCCGGAAGCGAAGTGGTGATATTTGGGGGAATCCCCTCTCCATCGGGGATTCACATTGGCGGGGGGATGTTTTTTGGCAATGACGGCTATTTGTACATCGGCGTGGGGGATGGTCTGCAATCGGAAATTGCCCAAGATCAAAACTCCCTCCGGGGTAAAGTTTTGCGGCTGGATGTCTCTACTCTGCCCTACCAGATTCCACCTGACAATCCCTACGTGGGCCAGCCCAACAAGCGCCCGGAAATCTACTCCAGCGGCGTGCGGAACCCCTTTACCCTGGCCAATGATCCCGTGACGGGGTTGAAGTTTGTCAATGATGTGGGGGGGGGACGTTTTGAGGAAGTAAATCAAATCCAGCCGGGGGCAAACTTTGGCTGGCCGGTTGTGGAGGGTCCGTCGACCAATCCGTTGTATGTCAATCCGACATACGCGTATCCGCATGGCGATGGTGGTGCGGCGGTCACGGGGGGGGCCTTTTATAACGGGACGCAATTTCCGGCCAGCTATCGGGGGACTTATTTCTTTCCCGATTTTGTGCAAAATGTCATCCGCAACCTGGACCCCGACACGGGCAATGTGACGATCTTTGCTACCGACGCCCGCGCGCTGGTGGATGTCGATATTAGCGCAAATGGCAGCATGTATGTCCTGACGAAGGAATCCAACAATCAGGGCGTGCTAAAGTATACCTATACCCTGGGCAACCGCACGCCCACGGCGGCCTTTACCGCCAATCCCACCAGCGGCGGAGTCCCGTTGACGGTGCAGTTTAACGGCTCGGGGAGTAGCGATCCCGATGGGGACGCGCTGACCTACACCTGGAACTTTGGCGATGGAACCACGGGGACCGGGGTTACCACCAGCCACACATATAACACGCTAGGTACTTATAACGTCACGCTGACGGTTAACGACCGTCCTGGCGGCACGGGCCTGTCCAACACCAGCGCTCCGCAAGCAATCAGCGTGGGAAATAACATGCCGGTGGTTAGCATAAACACCCCCGCGCCGACATTTCGTTATACCGCCGGCTCGACAGTCAGCTTTTCCGGCAGCGCGGTCGACGCCGAAGACGGGGTGATGCCCGCCAGTTCGTTCACTTGGTCATTTTTGTTTGGACATAACACGCATTTCCATGATTTTATTCCGCCAATCGAAGGGGTCTCGAGCGCTTCCTTTGAAATCCCCACCATCGGCGAGCAAGACCCTGATCAATATTACCGGATCATTCTGACGGTGACGGATTCCAGCGGACTGACCGGATTTAAGATTTTGGACATTCGTCCCGCCACGGCCGATCTGACCCTGGCGGCTCAGCCCAGCGGATTGACCTTGTCCCTAGACGGTGAAACCCGGACCACTCCGGGCACCTTTACCAGCGTGGTAGGCGCGGAACGGACGGTTGCCGCCCCCGCCACCCAAGTCCTGGGCGGAAACACTTACGAGTTTGTGCAGTGGTCAGATGGCGTTACGGCACTATCGCGGACATTAAATATCGCGGCGGCCGGCAATAGCCTGACAGCGCAGTATCGTTCTTTAGGGACGGTGCAGGCGACGATTACTAGCAATCGCCCCTCCACCTGGGGCACAGGCGCCACCAAGAATTACAACATTACCCTAACTAACACCGGCACGATCAACTGGACTAACAGCGGTCCCGACCGTGTCCAAGTCGCCGTGGGCTTTGGCGGGTTTGACGACAATCCCTCCACCTGGACCGGCACGCCGCAACTATTTGACGTCCCCGCCACCGCAGTTGGCCAAACAGTCGTGGTCAATGTGAATGTGGTGGCCCCGAACGTGCCAAATGGTTACATCCTGCGGCATCGTTTGGTGCGGGCCAGTGGCGAATACCTTTCTTCGATGGAACGGCGAAACGCCACGGTGACGATTCCCACGCTGGCGGCCACCTACGCCGGTACCGTCCCCACCGTGTGGAGTAATCTGCAATCCCCCAGCTATAACGTTACCGTGACCAACACCGGTACCGAGACGTGGCTAGCCACCGGGACCAATCGCGTCCGGCTGGGCGTCTATTTTGGCGGATATAGCGACGCGCCAAATGCCTGGAATACCGAACCCCAGCGCGTCGTCCTGCCAAATAACGTGGCTCCCGGTCAATCGGTAACATTGACGGTGCGGCCCAATGTTCCCACCAGCGGCGGAATTTCGCCCGCGACGGGGAGCCCCGGGGGAGAAAACTTTATCCTCCGCGCGCGCCTGGTCAAGGAAGGCGTGGGCTGGTTCGACTACCTGCAAAAGACTGATGTCGTGGTGCAAACTTTTATCGCCGCGCACAGTAGTTCCGCGCCGACATCCGTTCCCCTGGGCCAAAGCGTGACGTACCCGGTCACCATTACCAACACCGGCAAGTCACTCTGGAACGCCACCGGGGCAAATCCCGTGAAGTTGGGCGTGTATCTGGGGGGGATCGATGATAATCCCGACCTGGCCATTGGCGGCGTGCAGCGGATCACCCTGCCGGCGGATGTCCCGGCGGGGCAGTCGATCACGATCAATGTCACGTTACCCGCCACCACGATGGCCAATGGCTACGTGCTGCGGCACCGCATGGTGCGCGAGGGGATAAGCTGGTTTAAAGAGATGGAGCGGTTGAATTTTTCAGTCACCACCGTCGGCACCTCGTCCGCTAGCTACACCAACACCGCGACTGGCGTCTGGGGGACCGGCTCTACCCGCAGTTATACCGTGACCGTGACAAATACCGGCACCACGTCCTGGTCCGCGGGCGGGGCCAATCCCACCCGTCTGGGGGCGTACTTTGGAGGGTTGAATGAAGACCCCGCCGCGGCCATTGGTGACGTGCAGTATTTCTCCTTGCCCAATAACGTGGCCCCCGGACAGTCCGCGACCATTACGGTCAATATGGTCGGCCCTTCGATTGCCAATGGTTACATCCTGCGGCATCGGATGATCACCGGCGCAAGCATGTGGTTTGACCAAATCCAGGCGCTCAACGCCACCGTCAATGTCCCCACCCTGGCGGCCACGTATGCCGGTTCCGTGCCAGCAACATGGACCAACCTCCAAGGCCAATCCTACTCCGTGACCCTGACCAACACCGGCACCCAAACCTGGAATGCGACGGGGAATAACCCTGTCCGTTTGGGGGTCTATTTTGCCGGTGAAAGCGACGCTCCAAATAGCTGGCCGATTGAGCCAAAGCGCATTAGCCTGCCAAATGACGTGGCCCCCGGCCAAAGCGTAACCGTCACCGTCCAGCCCAATGTTCCGGGCACGGTTGGCAATTATCCATTCCTGCGGACGCGTCTGGTTAAGGAAGGGGTGAGCTGGTTTGACTACCTGCAAAAGACGCCGGTAACGGTGCAAATCAACACCGCCGCTTATGGCGGTACCACCCCGACCACCTGGGCCCCTAACCAAGCGCGGACGTACGCCGTTTCGCTAACAAATACCGGCAATACGACCTGGAACGCCACCGGGACCAATCCGTATCGTCTGGGGGTCTATTTTGGCGGGGCCAGCGATGCCGTGGGAGCCTGGACGGCGGAACCCGTCCGCATCACGCTACCGCGTGACGTCCTGCCGGGGGAGACAATTAGCGTCAACGTCACGCACGCCGCCCCCGCCACTCCGGGCAGTTATACCATTCGCCAACGGATGGTGCGGGATGGGATTGGCTGGTTTGGTCAAATGCAGCGAACAAACGTGACCGTGCAGTAGAACACATCGTAAACGGAACTAAACGCGTAGCGGAACTTGCACAAAGTTCCGTGCCCAAACGCATTTACGGCTCTATGGCTGTATTGAGTTTTGCCAAAAGCTCGATATTTGTGTTAATACGCTTTCTAGCTAAATGTAGCGCGGTTAGCAATTTGTGAAGGCACCCAGTATTACTGGGTTATTTCCGCATGACGCAACCGCGTTGCGGTAGATTTCCTCACCCCGGCCCACTGCCAGAGGAAACGAGCCGGGGTGAGGGGATTTACCGTCTTGTTAGACCGCTGGCACCGTGGCCATCCGTCCGGCGATTTCCCGGCTAATTTGCGCTGCCGCGGCGGGATCATTTTTATTCGGCAGTTCGCGCGCCAATTCCTCCACTCGATGGCAGCGGTATTGGTGGTCTCCCAGGTTGAGTAAGTACGGTTCTTCGGTTTGGCAGCGTTCATTGGCCAACGGGCAGCGGGGATGAAACCTACAGCCGCGCGGAGGATTGGCCGGACTGGGAACATCGCCAGTCAAGGGAATTCGTTCTTGTCCGGGTTCCGCTCGCACCCGCGGAATGGCCGACAGCAGCGCGTGCGTGTAGGGATGCAGCGCCGCGCGGTACAGTTCGGCGCTGGGGGCCAGTTCCACGATCTGGCCCAAATACATCACCGCCACCCGGTCGCTAATGTACTCAACCATACTTAAATCGTGGGAGATGAACAAATAGGTCAGGCCCAACTGTTGTTTGAGTTCCACCAGCAGATTCACCACCTGCGCTTGAATGGAAACATCCAGGGCGGAGATGGGCTCGTCCAGGACCAAAAATTTTGGCTTGACCGCCAATGCCCGCGCCAGGCTGATCCGTTGCCGCTGTCCTCCGGAAAACTCGTGCGGATAGCGGGTTAAGTATTCGGGGTCCAGGCCCACGCGCGACAATGTCTGTTTGACAATCTCCAGCCGCTTTTCCGGCGGGTGGTTCTCGTGCAGGATCAGTCCTTCCTCGACAATGCCGCGGACCGTATGCCGCGGATTGAGCGAGCTGTAGGGATCTTGAAAGACGATTTGCATTTCGCTGCGCAGGGCGCGGAGTTCTCCCTCGGGCAGGTTGGTCAGGTCCCGCCCCTGAAAGACCACCTGCCCCCCCGTGGGGGGGATGAGCCGCAGAATCGCCCGGCCGGTGGTGGTTTTGCCGCAGCCGCTTTCCCCCACCAGGCCCAGCGTTTCCCCCGGTTTGATGGCAAAAGTGACGCCGTCGACCGCCCGCACATGGCCGGCGGTGGTTTGCAGCACTCCCCGGCGAATGGGAAAGTGCACCCGCAGGTCGTTGACGGTTAGGAGGGGTTCGGTCATGGAAGATTAGCGGTGCAATGGAGGAAAAACAGTTGCGACAACACCCTACGTTTTTTGAATCAGATCAGTGCTGCTAACCTTTCATAACTTCCCACTACAAAAAATAGAAGCGTTGCCTAAACATTTTTGTGCCAAAAAGCAGTTGATTGTTTGTGGGCCAAAGGAATTTGATTCTTCGTGGGCCAAAGGCCCAACCTATCCCAGCCTAGGGCAAGCGCAGCGTCGCCCTAGGATATTTGACAAATTCAATGGAAGGGCCAACGGCCCGATTCATCATTCTGTCCACAAATAAAAGTAAAACTCATGGGGTACGGGCTGAAGCCCATACCACATAAATCTGTTCTTTCAGCGTTATCTGTATTCTCATCCGCTGTCTTTCGCGCTCGCTGATGAAATTCGCTTTTATCTAATCCCAATCCGCAAACGGTTCGTTATTTTCCACCAGCGCGCAGTAGCTTTCGTACCGCCGCGCGTCTAAAAAGCCATCCGCCACGCCATCCTTTACCGCGCAGTGCGCCTCGTGGGTGTGCGTGCAATTGGGATATTTGCACAAATTGGCATAGGGTCGCAAATCGCGAAAATGGCCAGCGACTTCCTCGGGAATAATATCCCAAAGCTGAAATTGCCGGATTCCCGGCGTATCGACCACATAACCGCCGCTATCGAGCTTGAGCAATTTGGCGGTAGTGGTGGTATGCCGTCCTTTTTGATTATCGGCGCTCACATGACTAGTGCGCAGATTCCAGTCCGGCTGCACCGCGTTGAGGAGTGAGGATTTGCCCACGCCGCTTTGACCGACAATCACGGTCGAATACCCCCCCAGCCATTGCCGCAGCCGCGCGATTCCCATATTTTGCCGGGCGGATAGCAGCAGCACCCGATAACCCATGCGGGCGTACACGCCGACCAGCGGCTGCAGGTCGGCGGGATCGGCCAAATCGACTTTGTTAATGCCGATGATGGGGCGCAAACCGGCTTGTTCGGCGGAGACTAAAAAGCGATCAATGAGGTTGGGCTTGAGGTACGGCTCGGCGGCGCTGCCAATGACCAGCAGTTGATCGACGTTGGTGACCATGATATGCCGCCGCCCCTTGCTCATGCGGCTAAGGACGCCATGCCGCCGTTCAACGCGCTCGATGATCCCTTCTTGTTCGGCGGCAGGGCGAAAGTACACATAATCCCCCGCCGCCACCACATGCCGCTGGTCGGTGGCCAGTGTTTTTAACAGTCGCCGGGTCGCGCACTGATAGTGCGCTCCGGTTTCGTCCTCGACCAGGCTGGTTAAGCCAAACACCGACAGTACCCGCCCCCGGCGGCAGACCGACAGGTCGATTCCGGGTTGCGCGGTCAGTCCCGCGTCATCGGCCGCCACATCGCCGATGATCGTGCGCTTGCGGGTCAGTTCCCCCTTGCCACTGATCCGTTCATCGCGGGTGTGGTCCTCATTATGGCGATCCGCCTGAAAATCGCGCGTCAGGTCGTTTTCCCGCTGGCGAGAGCCGCGGTTTTTCCGAAATTCAGCGCGAAATTTTTTGCGTGCCATGAGGGAGAGGGGGGTGGGCAGTGGAGGGTGGGAAGTGGTTAGTGAGGAGTGGATAAGCACAATTTTTAATTTTTAATTATTCATTCTTAATTGTTATCACAGGCTAAGATACTCTTCCAGCGCCTCGCGCATCGTCGCGGCATTCGGCGTAACGCCCGTCCAGATTTGAAAGCCGATTACCGCCTGGTTGACCAGCATGCCCAGGCCATCCAGCGTGGTCGCTCCGGCGGCCTTGGCTTCTTGTAAAAATCGGGTCTCCGGGGGGCTAAAAACCACATCCGCCACGACCAGATTCGGCCGCAAGGTCTCGCGCTTGACCGGCACGCGGGTCTCTTCGGCAAACAGGCCAATACTGGTCCCATTGATCAAAATTTCGGTCTCGGGGGGAATTTCGTATTCTTTTTCCCAACCCACCGCTTCCGCCGCCACATGCACTTTTTCCCGCAAGACCGCCGCCAGTTCTTCGCCGCGCGACGGCGTGCGGTTCACAATGGTGATCTTACCCGCCTGGGCGAGTGCCAGCTCGACCGCGATCGCCCGAGCGGCGCCCCCCGCCCCCAGGATCGTGACCTGGGTCCCGGCGGGATCCCGCACCTCCCGCAGCGATTGCAAAAATCCCTTGCCGTCGGTGTTTTCGCCCAGTAGCCGCCCCTGGTGGTGGTGGATACAGTTGACCGCCTGCATCAGTTGGGCGGCCTGGCTTAGTTCATCCAAATGCTCAATCACGGCCACTTTGTGGGGCATGGTGATATTGCCCCCGCGAAAGTTCATCGCCCGCGCGCCGCGGATGGCATCGGCCAGTTTTTCGGCGGGGACCTCCAGCGTCAAATAGCGCCAATCAAGATTGGCCTCGGCCAAGGCCCGCTCCATCATGAATTGGGTGGGGTTACCGGCGACGGGCTGGCCGAACACAAACAGAATTTCTTGCAAAGAGTTGGACACGAGATTGGCGAGGGGGAAAAGGCGGGTGACAAAAAACTGGATGGAATAACGCTTGCCGGGCAAAGCCGCCAGAGGTTACTCTACGCAAAATGACCGCCGTTTACCACAGAAATTCCCCTCTTCCGTGATTGCGCCAGGGTTATTCGGCTTCGGCAATATCGAGTTTAAAGTCCGCTTTATCGCCGACGTGACCACCCGCCACCGGGCCTCCGGCGACCTGAGTGCCGGGGGAGGGGGTTCCATCGGCGCGGGGCTTGCGCGGGCTGGTGGTGCCCGGCACGATACTGGGACTTTGGCTGAATTTTTCGATGACGGCGCGCATTTCCTCGCCGTCGATAACTTCCTTTTCCATTAGGCGGGCGGTGAGGGCCTCTAGCGCTCCTTTGCGGGCCTGAAGAATTTGGCGTACTTTTTCGATCGCTTCCTCGATGATGCGCTTGACCTCGATATCGATCTCGCGGCTGGTATGCTCGCTAAAATTGCGGTTGGTAAAGCCTTCCCCACCACCGGGCAAAAACGCCGAGCGCGGGCTTTCGCGGTAAGAGATGCGCCCCAGCTTGCTCATTCCATAATCCATCACCATCGACCGGGCCATTTCGCTGGCTCGTTCGAGGTCGTTTTGCGCTCCGGTAGAAATATCGTCGTAAATCATTTCCTCCACCAGGGTCCCCGCCAAGAGCACCTGAATGCGGGCCTCTAGCTCGCTTTGCGTCATCAGATAACGCTCGTCCTCCGGACGTTGCAGCGTGTAACCCAGGGCCGCCAGACCGCGGGGAATGATCGAGACCTTGTGCACGGGATCGGTATTAGGCAGGGAAAACGCGACCAGGGCGTGTCCCGCCTCGTGGTAGGCGACGCGCTGTTTTTCCTCGGGTTGGATGACCCGCTTTTTCTTTTCTAGACCGGCGGTGACACGCTCGATCCCTTCGTTAAATTCGGCCATGCCGACGGCGGTTTTACCCTTGCGCGCGGCGAGCAGCGCGGCCTCGTTGACCAAATTGGCCAAATCCGCCCCCACAAAGCCCGGCGTCAACGAAGCGATTTCCTTAAGCTGGACGGTATTATCCAGTTTTACATTTTGGATGTGTACTTTGAGGATGTCTTCCCGTCCACGAATGTCGGGCCGATCCACCAGCACATGGCGATCAAATCTACCGGGACGCAACAGCGCGGGATCGAGCGTTTCGGGACGGTTGGTGGCCGCCATGACGATCACGCCATTATTACTGCTAAAGCCGTCCATTTCGACCAAGAGCGCGTTGAGGGTTTGCTCACGCTCGTCATGGCCGCCGACCACGCTGCTGCCACGGGTTTTGCCCAGGGCGTCCAGTTCATCGATAAAAATAATGCAGGGGGCTTTGGCCTCGGCCTGTTGAAACATGTCCCGCACGCGAGCGGCCCCCACGCCGACAAACATCTCCACAAAGTCCGACCCCGATAACGAAAAGAACGGCACATCCGCCTCGCCGGCGATCGCCTTGGCCAAAAGGGTCTTGCCGGTGCCGGGGGGACCAACCAGCAGCACTCCCTTGGGGATGCGCCCTCCCAGGGCCTGAAACTTTTCCGGATGCTTCAAAAATTCCACGACTTCCCGCAGTTCCTCCACCGCTTCGTCAATGCCCGCCACATCGTCAAAGGAAATTTCCAAATCCTCTTGCGCGTACATTTTTCCCCGGCTGCGGCCAAACGCCATCGGCGAACCCGCGCCGCTCAGCGATTTTAGCATGTAATAAATAAAGCCCATGATGAGCAAGGTGCAGACCACAATCGGCACATAGTTCATCCAACCGTTGGGACCCTTGGGATAGCGAAAGTCCAGGCCTTTTTTATCAAGAAGCTCGATCAGGCGGGTTTCGTTGGCATCGCTATACAGCCGATCCACGGCAAAGTTGACTTTCTTTTCCACGGGCTTTTCACCGGTGGTTTTGCGCTTGAGCGTGCCCGAGATCTTTTGTGCCTCGATAATGATCTCGCGCGGATCAGACAAAGTCACCTCTTGCTCGGCCCCCGCCAGCTTCAACGTATGCGAACCGGTCTGCGTTTGGGGATCAATTTTTTCTAGCAATGCCACCAGTTGCGAAAAACTTAGCTCCACGGTCTCGCCAGCGGGATTCAGCAGATAAACCGCCAATACCAACACGCCGGTCCCCCCCAGGACCATAAGCAGCGTATTCACCCACAAATTGGGGCGGCGTTCGGGCGTCTTGGTCCGGGGAAGGTTGTTTGAGTCTTGATCCATAATCGATTATTAAAAAATGAAAGTTCATTTCGGCCTGGGAGAGACCTCCGCGGGGGGCTCCCCCACCACGCCAATCTTTCCCCTAACCACTTAGATGCGTCGCGGGATAAAACAGATCGCCGCTCATTCCCCTGTGATTTATCCTAGGCAGCCGCGCGCGGCCCCACAACCAACCGACCCCTTTTTGACAAAAGTGTCAATAAATTCCTGGCTCCGACGCATCCCCTGGTGCCGGATTTGCGGGTTGTGATGTCCGAAGTCATTCTATAGAATCCAGTTACGAAAAAAAACTGGCGTCCTCAACCCCAGACCCGGCTGCTGCGTACGAATGCAAGGGGGGTTGCAGTCGTTCAACGGCCTTGGGCCGATCCCTTCCGCGGAGAACCGGGAATGGCGGTCTTTTTTGATAAGCAGGTCGTTTTGGCTGGCGGCGGGCCTAAAATTGCCATTCCCCCCGGGGGTTTTGTCGGATTATTTTAGGCGGTGCGGTTATTTCCTTAACTTCTGCTTGATTTTGTTGCTCGTTACCCCACCTTTACCCCATTGTCGCCGGGGACATACCAAATAGTACGAATTTCCCAAGATTAAGTTCCGCGCCATTCTCCCCTAGCTTGCCCCTTTCCCCAAAATAACTTCCGCTTGGCCCGCCCGGCATGTCCCGCATTCAATCTATCGCTGTCTTTGGCTCCACAGGCAGCATTGGGCAGAACACCCTGGCTGTGGCGACTGCCCTGCGGTCGGAGCTACGCATTGTGGCCCTTTCCGCCCATCGGGGGACGGCGCAGGCACTAGCCCAGGCCAGGCAGATTTTGCCTCGTTGGCTCGTCATTACCGACCAGGAAGCCGCACGCGCCCAGGATTGGAGTTCCCTGCCGCCGCAGACAGAGTTGTTGGTCGGGCCGGAGCATTTGGAGGAGCTGGCCGCCCATCCGGAAATTGATTGCGTGGTTGCCGCGATCGTCGGGAGCGCGGGACTGCCCAGCACCTGGGGGGCGATATCCGCCGGCAAGCGCGTGGCCTTGGCCAATAAAGAAACGCTGGTGATGGCGGGACCGCTGGTCATGGAATTGGCCAGGCAAACCGGTGCCGCGCTGTTGCCGGTGGATAGCGAACATTCGGCCATTTTTCAGGCAATGCAAGCGGGCCGCCCGCACGAGGTCGCGCGATTGATTTTGACCGCCAGCGGGGGGCCGTTTCGCAATTTGCCGCTGGACGAACTGGCTCGCGTCACCGTTGATCAAGCGCTGTGCCATCCTAACTGGTCGATGGGCAAAAAAATAACGATTGATTCCGCCACGATGCTCAATAAAGCGCTCGAGATTATCGAAGCGCGCTGGTTGTTTGGCGTCTCGCCAGCACAAATCGAGGTGGTAGTTCACCCGCAATCGGTGATTCATTCGCTGGTGGAATTTTGTGATGGCGGCGTCATGGCGCAGCTTAGCCCGCCGGACATGAAGCTGCCAATCCAGTATGCCCTGACTTATCCCGCGCGGGTCCCCGGCCCCGCCAAAAAAATGAATTGGCAAACCGCCTGCCAACTCGATTTTTCCCCCGTTGATACGCGGCGGTTTCCCGCGATAGAGCTAGGCTTTGAGGCGGCCCGCGCCGGAGGCACCGCGGGGGCCGTGCTCAACGCCGCCAACGAAGCGGCCGTCGCCGAATTCTTAGCGGGGGAAATACCCTTTACCGAAATTGCCGCGGTTTGCCGCCGCGTCCTTAACGCTCATACTTTTGAATCCCAACCCACGCTCGAACGGCTGCTAGCCGTCGATCGCTGGGCCCGTCAGGAGGTCACCGCGCGCGTATGTTCTTGATTTATAATTTTATTGAAACCGTCTGGTGGTTTTTGCAGCCGGGGAACTGGCTAACCATTCTTACCGTGGCCGCCGGGCTGGGGTTTGTGATCTTTGTCCATGAACTGGGGCACTTTTTGGTCGCCAAGGCCTGCGGCGTCCGCTGTGACAAGTTTTACCTGGGCTTTGACGTCCCCTTTGGCTTGATGTTGGACGGCCTGGGGAACCGGCTGCGGAGGTTGTTCAACAAAAACGCCGCCGAGTCCAAGTTTTTTAGCCGAATCGTACCCGCCAGCCTGGTTAAGTTTTCCTACGGTGAAACCACCTACGGCATCGGCCTGGTTCCCCTGGGGGGCTACGTCAAAATGCTGGGCCAAGAAGACAATCCCGCCACCGCGTTTGCGGAGCTAAAGGAGCTTTCCGATTTACAAGAGCTGATCCGCGCCGGCAAAACCGATCAAATTCGGCTGGCCAAGGGAGAGCAACTGCCGACCGAGGCGGAAATCACCCAGCGGATCGTGCATCTGCAATCCAGCCTGAATGACCCCCGCAGCTATCTGTCAAAGTCGGTCCCGCAACGCGCGGCGATCATCTCCGCCGGCGTGATCATGAATGTTATTTTTGCGTTTCTCATGGCGACTTTGGCATTTATGCTGGGCGTGCAAGAAACCGCCCCCATCTTGGGCCAAGTTATTCCCGGGGGCGCGGGTTGGGAGGCGGGTCTACAGGCCCAGGACAAAATCCTGAGCATCAATGACTTGCCCGTGGAAAGTTTTGAAAACATGCGGGAACTGGTCACGCTTTCCAGCCATGACGCCGAGTTGGGGGCAAAGGTGGAAGTTCGCCGCGGAGAAGAATCGCTGGAATTGCGGGTCAAACCCCAATCCGATGTGGGCATCCCGTTGTTGCGCGTGGCCGCCGCCTACACGCTGGAACTCATCAAAGACCCCGTCCCCCACTATGGGCCGCTGGCGGTGTTGACCAAGAAGGACTTGCCCGAGGAATCCCGCTTGCAGAAAGGGGATAAGGTCATTGCCGTGGAGGGGCAGCCGATCGGTAGTCACGCCGAATTTGCCGCCGCACTGGCCAAAAATCCCGCCAAGCCCATCAAGATCACCATCGAGCGGCAGGACAAAAATATCCCCGCCGACTCCCCCTCTCCCCCCGCGCCTAAACAACTTGACTTTACCATTCCGCCCGTCCCGGTGCGGGGCTTTGGCTTGGTGATGACGCTCGGGCCTATTACCGGTGTGCAGCCGAACTCTCCCGCCAAAGCCGCGGGCCTGCAAATCGGCGACCAGATTTTGACCATCGCGGGGCAGCCACCGGGAGACCCCTTGCGACTGGATGAATTGTTGCGGGAAAAGGCGGGGCAGGATGTCTCCCTGACCGTCAAACGGGGTGAAAAAACCGTGGATATCTCCATTAAACCCCGACCCGTCAATTGGGTGGAGTTTGATCCCAGCAACAATCAACCGCTTTCATTACCCAGCTTGGGAGTCGTTTGTAAGCTGAGCACCAAAGTAGCGTCCGTGCGACCCAATAGTCCCGCGGACAAAGCGGGCATTTTGCCCGGGAGTATCGTGGAACGGATTTTACCGCTGGCTCCGCCGGAACCCCCGCCGGGAAGATTGTTCGCCCGTCCGGGTGAACCGTATGTGTTTGTCTTGCCCGAAAACTCGATCAGAAAATCAGCGCCTGACAGCTGGTCCGGTTTTTTGCTGGGATTGATGCTGGCCCATCCCGAGCGTGAATATCAGTTGTTTTTACGCGATCCCGCGGGCAATGAAAAAGACGTAACCCTACTTGCCACGGATGAACCAGAGAATTACTGGCATTTTCGCATGCTGGAGTTTGCGCAAGCGCGGCTTCCGCTAACGCCGCTGGAATTACCCGCCGCGGCCGCCAAGGGGTGGGAAGAAACCAGCAACGGCCTGATGATGGTGGTGGCGTTTTTGCGGAAGCTGTTTACGGGGGAGATCTCGGTCAAAATGCTGGGGGGACCGGGTACGATTGCCGGGGCCGCCGGTGCCCAGGCGAGCCAGGGCTTTTCCACGTTTTTGCTTTTTTTAACCATGCTCAGCGCGAACTTGGCGGTGATGAATATCTTGCCGATACCCGTGCTGGACGGGGGGCATTTGGTCTTTTTAGCCTATGAGGGGATTACCGGCCGCCCCCCCAATCCCCGCATGATGGAATACCTGACCATTACCGGACTGTTGCTGCTGCTCGGCTTGATGCTCTTTGTCATCAGCCTGGATATTGGGCTGATCTCGCGGTTTTAGCCGCGCGGCATAACTCGACCAGAGATGGATGGTCCTACCAATCACCAGTAAACAGAGCGCGGTTTTTTATCCAACTTATCAAGTGTTGCCCCAACTCCGTGAGAGCGGAGTTCATGGGTTTTGCCCGTTTACCTACGGTTTGACCTTTTACCCACGGTTGTTCGCTGTGCTCCAACCCGCGGGCTACGATCCCCCCCATCCTCATTTTCACGCGCTACTTTTGTTCGTCCATCAACCGGCGAAACTCTCCAAATAGATACTGGCTGTCATGCGGGCCAGCGGACGCTTCGGGGTGGTATTGGACGCTAAAGGCGGGATAACGCGTGTGTCGGACACCTTCGATCGTGCCGTCGTTCAAATTGGTGTGCGTCACCGCCAATTCCGCTGGCAAGGTCGCGGGGTCTACGGCAAACCCATGATTTTGCGACGTGATCTCCACGCGTTGGGTGGCATGATTAAGCACCGGTTGATTTGCTCCCCGATGCCCGAATTTTAATTTAAAAGTTTTGGCCCCGCAGGCCAAACTGAGCAATTGATGGCCCAGGCAAATGCCAAAAATCGGGGTTTTTCCCAGGAGATCGCGAATGGTACCCGCCGCGTAGGCCAGCGGTTCGGGGTCGCCGGGTCCATTTGACAAAAAGACCCCATCCGGCTGATGCGCCAGAATCTCGGCGGCGGTGCTGGTCCCCGGCACAACCGTGACGCGAAAGCCCTGCTCCGCCAAATGCCGAGGGATATTCCACTTCATGCCGTAATCCACGGCGACCACATGCCGCGGGGGAGTCGCGGGATCTCTTGAACCCGTTCCCCCCGACCCTTCGTGAGAACTTGTTCCCTCACCCAACCAATTCTCCACGATCGCGTTGGTCATGGGGGACGTCATTAACGGATGCAGCTTTTCGTCCCAGGACTTGGCCGCGGTGGGCATGACCTCTTTGACCAAATCCCGCCCCACCAGCCCCGCTGACTGCCGCGCCTTGGCAATAAGGCTGGCATCGTCCATGTCCACGCTAGACAATACCCCCCGCAACGCCCCCGCCGAGCGGATTCGCCGGACCAAGGCCCGGGTGTCGATCTCCGCCAGTCCGGGGATATTCCAGTGTCGCAAGTATTCGTGCAAACTGCCCGTCGCGCGATAATTGCTAACCCGGCGGCTATTTTGGCGAACAACAAAACCCGCCAGATGTGGTTTTTCGCTTTCTAGATCTTCGGTGTTGATGCCGTAATTGCCGATCTCGGGATAGGTCATCGTGACGATCTGCCCGCGGTAGCTGGGATCGGTCAAGATCTCTTGGTAGCCGGTCATGCTGGTGTTGAAGCAGACTTCTCCTGCCACTTCACCGATAGCGCCAAATTGCGTGCCGGTGTAAACGGTCCCGTCTTCGAGGGCAAGTTTTGCGGGTTGTGTCATGGGCGCGGAGAGATAGTAATGTTATTCGATAAATTATACGGATTGTGCGGACATCCCGGGGTGATTCCCCCGGTCGCTACGAAAAAAAAGGCTTGTCCGCTGGAGTTCCACGGCACGGCGACCCGAAGTTTCTCATTAGGCTGTGGGTCTCCGCAAGACGCGCTTGCACGCCAAGGGCGCTTGAGGACAGCCAACCAAGGGGATTCTTGTCCGGCGAGCAAGAGTCCTCTTTTTTTATGCGCTGGGGGGCGACATATCCTGCATGACAAACATGGCTAATCTAGCAAAATCCGTGGAATTCCGCGAGGGGCCAGCAGGTAGAAGCGAACCGCCGGGAAAGAAATAGAAAAAAGCGGAAAAAACGCCGGGAGCGGATACAAAGGGGCGGCATGTGCCGGGCGGTTTTTAAAACTATTCATTCATGTAATTAATTGACATAAACGTTTCGCTCGGGATCATAGTAATCCCGCTCTAACGACACCGGTTTGCCGCGGGCCTGTATTTCTCCCGGTAAACGCTCGAGCACGGCCAACAGACTGGCGCCCCGGGCATAACCCCGCCGCCTTCCGCGCAAGGCCGACAACAGCACAGCGGATTCACCCGCAAAAATATGTTCCAATGCCTGATTGACCGGCCCAAACGGCACGGCAAAGTCGGTCCCCGCCGCGCCCGCCGACCGACCACGCCAACGATTGACCTGCCGAATGGTCCGAATGACGGGATACAGGCGCGTGTTAAAGTGGGTCAGCAGCCGCGTTTTGACCGGCAGGTCCGCCCATAGCTGTTCTAATCGGGGGGTGGTGTAGCGTCTAAAATGGCCAAAGCTTTCATCGTGACGACTCCACAGCGCCAAATCCGCGGGGACGGTGATCAGTACGAACCCCCCCGGCTGCAATTCCGCCAGAATGCGTGAAAGCAGCAAAAAGTCGTCCCGGACATGCTCTAGCACATCATTAAGCATGACCAGATCTGCCCTTCGCGCGGTCTCGCCTAGGTCATCGGGGGCAAACCCTCGCACAAATTCCACGCCCGGAAATCTGGCCTGGGCGAGTGCGATAGCCTCGGCGCTCGAATCGATCCCCACGCAATGATACCGGTTGGCCAGCGCGGCCAGATTGGCCCCCGTGCCGCAACCGACATCCACGATGAGTGGCTTTGAAAGTTTGCAGTTTGAAATTTGCAGGCCAGAAGATCTGAGATGGTTGCAGGTCGCGTCATCCACATGCCTGCCCCCTAGCCCCTGTCCTCTTACCCCTGCCTTTCCTCCCGTCTCCCGCCTCCCGTCTCCCGCCTCTCCTCTGTTCCCTGCCTTTCCTCCCGCCTCCCGCCTCCCATCTCCCGCCTCTCCCCTGTTCCCTGCCTTTCCTCCCGTCTCCCAGCTCCCGTCTCCCGCCTCTCCCTGTCCCAGCAGTTCATCAACCAACCGACCCACAATTCGCCGCCGGGCGGTAAACCACCAATGGGATTGTTCGATATTGGCATGCAACTGGAACTGGGCGGAATTCATCGAAACGCAACCTCGTATTTTCTTGACAGGGTAACATCACGAAAAGTCTAGGTTGCGGTAAGGGAAAAAGAGGCATTCACCCGCGTAAAGACCAGGGGAGCACGACCGTTCCCGCCCCGTGAATCAAACGAAATCACTTATAATCATCATAAGTCTTACAATTGGTGTGCGTGGAAGCCCAGAAAAAATCCTTCCTCATAATGAGTGTTATTTACGCTGCATTGTCACCAACACCCGCTCGCGCAACTATTTCGGCAAGCTGATCAGACTGACGATCAAGGGCGAGACGCTGCGGGCGACGGCCCATCACCCTGTTTGGATTGTCCGGGGAGAGGAATTAAACCGTTGGCCAGCGCGGGAGCATTGTCCGGCATTGCCAGAGGGAGCCTCCGTTACCAGCCGCAGGGTCGACGCGGCGCATTTGAATGCGTGAGATGTCCTGCTGACCCGTCGCGTTGTAGCTGCTTGCAGGCGATTGATTTGAACCGCACCGTCAGCGACGTAAGTCTAGTCGCAGTCATGAGAAAGCCCTTCGACGTGCTCGCCGAAGGGCTGAAAATCAAACAAACTCGGAGCGACAAGACACCGTTAGAACTTTTTTTCAGCGGCATCGGCGTTGGTCGAATTCGGTAGGGCGGTTGCTGGGCAACCTGCTTCGGTCGATGTGACCGAAGCAGGCGAGTTGGTCCGCCGTCATTCCGGGAAATCAGTCGCAACTCGGCCCGTCCAAGAAGGCCAGATACCTGATGAAACGCTATGCGGAGAAAGACACAGCTCAGCAGCCGGGGCCGCCGCCAAAAAAACCTTGACTTCAAAACCCGCGTCATCGGCGGCTCCGGTTCACCGCTTTGTTCGCTAGTTTGAATTCATTCGAGTTGGTTTCGACCAAGCTTCGGGAAGCACGCCAAATATTTCCCTCGCCGCGTCCAGGGCTTCCTGTCTAGTTTGATGCCATGAGTCGGCCGTGAAGAACCCGTGTGGGCTCATCACCAAGTGGTACCCGTTCCGGTCGTCTCCTTGGATTTCCAATTCAACATCACATTCCTGATTCGGCTCATCGGCAGTTCGAACCGGAGACAGGCTCCACGCGTTCTTCGTGCCCCAGACGCGAGCCCTCGTCGTTGTCGTAGTTGAGAGCATCTTGTATACCAGCGAACGCCAATGTTGACCGAGCCCCCGGCAACAAAGCTTCCATTACGAAACAGACCGTCGGGGGCTTCGGTCCAACATATTGTTCGTGCTAAAATTTGCATCAACTACGCTGACCACTAAGTCAGCGATCCCGCGTTTGTACAATCCGAGAGTCAGTCATTTTGATGATTGTGGAATAGACATTGAATGTAAGTGCGACACTGATTGTAGCCCGTATTTGCCATCGTAGACCAACCTTTGAAAAGCAATTTTTGCAAAGTAGTCACCGCGATAATAGCTGAGCAATGTTTGCCATGCCGAGAAGCCCATCGAAGACAAGAAACAGCCCGAACAAAATGCAAAGCACGCCGCAGATCTTTCCACCGGTACCTTTGAGTTTCTTTGTTCGTGTCAACGGTATCCCATCCTTCGTGAAGGTTTTCGCTCCTAATACGAATACAAAGATTGCCAGAATCCAGCTCAGCATTGATTGACTCCTACGATTCTTTGGGGGCAATGTGTAAAGGAATGTCATGTAGCACGTACCTGTCCGTTTGATGCACGAACGACCAAGCTCAGCGACCGCCGCCGGAAACGCCCGGTCGGCTGCAACAGTCGCGAACAAATTATCCGAACCGTCCGCCTGCCCAGCGGGGCGGCGGTTCGCTGCAGCGCTCTGGTTAGGCCACGTCATAAATCAACTCGAACCTCTTTTGAGTTCGGGTCAGATGCCTCGCCGTAACGTTTGATCGCGTGACCGCCTTTAGAATGCGCCGAGGCAACCAACGGCTTCTTGATGGCGTCGAAAAGCTTGTCGGCGTCCGGGCCATACATGAAGAGCCGACAGATACCGCCACCGAACTCGTCGCCGTCAAACTCGCCGGCCTCTTCCTCCTCAATGGCCTCGGCAAGCTCGTCGGTCAACTCGTGGATGCTCTCAACCTCTTCAGCAGAGCCGTGTTCGCTGGATAGCTTCAGGAATACTTGGACGCAATGTTCTGGCATAATGTGGTGTTTGGTTGTGTTGTGTTCGCAGTGGCCTAACGGCGGCGTTCACCCGGCCGCCGCGAGTTAACTTGACTTCAGGAAACGCGCGATCGGCGGCTCGGCGTGCAACGCTTTGTTATGCCATGTCTCGCCCATAGATCGTCAGTTCACACGACGTCGCGATCACCAACGAGCGTCCAGTGGAAGAGAACCCAGCGGCACGATATGAGCACGGTTCATCGTTACATATTT
Organism: Pirellulales bacterium; assembly: GCA_033762255.1. Lineage (NCBI taxonomy): Bacteria > Pseudomonadati > Planctomycetota > Planctomycetia > Pirellulales > Pirellulales bacterium. The sequence continues at coordinate 64,376 of JANRLT010000027.1, forward strand.
TTGTGATGTGTCCAGTGTCGTCATTCAGTTCTTTGTAATTCGAAGTCAGAAAGAAGACATGAATTGGCCATGGCAAATGAACAACATGAATGCCCCAGCCGTCACGGGTATAGGTTGCAAGTCCACCACCATGCAAGCCGGCCATTCGAAAGATGGTTTTCTCGTGCCTGCCAATTCCGGGTGCGGTCATCCCGGAGTCATCTGAGTTATCGAAGAATTCTTCGTGATCGCGTGCAAGTCGTTCGCCGGTGAGGCAATCGAATAGGCCACGTCCTTGGTGCGACACGACGAGAAGGTCGTCGGAATTGTCGGCGAATCCAACTTCGGTGAGTCCGCCGATGCCGGAACCGCCAACAACCCGCCACGGTGCGGGCACATCGGCGTATGGCAACCGTTCAAGGCGTTCACGAAGTTGGCGTTGGTATTCGTCGGGCATGTCTTTGTGGCATAACGCTGGCGTTGACCGGGCCGCCGCCAGAAAACTCTGATTTCAAAATCCGCGCGATCGGCGGCTCCGGTTCACCGCTTTGTTCTGCCGCGTTGTGGCCAACTCACATCCAGGTGAAAGTTGTTGAAGTCGGGATCATCCAAATCACCGCGATGTCGAATGACGCCGCCAGATGGCAACGAAGCCATTTTAACCTGTTTGCCATCGTGGACAACGTGGCCGAATGCTTGATGTTCGATTAAGCGATTGCAGAGATCAATGACCCCATCCTCGAGTTCGGTGTCGACATTGTGAACGCTGATATCTGGCCTGCCGAATTTCCGCATGCCGCGTGTGTGAAACCATTTCAATGAAGGATCAATTTCTTCGGAAACGAGGATCACCGCGTGGTGGCGTGGGACTGCACCAGCAGGATCAAATATCTGTCGTTTCCATTCTGACGGTTGCCACCAGCGAAACATGAATGGATCGTAGACCGCGCATCCGCCGTGATCAATCAAATAGGTGATCAGGCCCACGGTGTCGCGCAGATAATTGAGCGTCGATGAATCGGTCGGTGTGCCACGCAAGATCATGCAATGTTCGCATCGCTCGACCGTTGCAGCGAGTTGGGGATCATTCGCCGCAAATTCGTCCCAGAGGTAACCGTCGCGGAAGCTGCCGGGGACATCAGGGTGCGAGCTTGGGCCGTACGACATGACATCGACGCCATTGGGAGCGCCGTTGGAGCGGTATCTGCTGCGTGACAGGGGAGCTGTTGCCTCGATCTCACCGTAAACGACATAAAACAACATCGGGTCGCCGCCACCGGCCACGAAATGCTTTCGTTCCCATGTCTCGAGTTCAGATGTCACGTTGTAATTTCAGTGGCAGAACGGCACCAATCACGCGGTTGCGGCGAGTGATCTGACCATTGGAAAACGCGCGACCCGCAACTCGCGTGCATTGGATTGTTCTGCGACTTTCGCGAATTCAGATGGGCCGCTCTGGCCGCATAAGCTGCCGAAGCATCGCAAAGTTGATCGCCATCACAACTAGTCCAGGAATCGTCCTCAGGTAACGATCATACCAAATCAACTCGTCTATCAACTCCGTGGATTGCGTTACGGCAAGTTTCTCCTGGATAGGGATCGCCAGCGCTAGAGTAACAATGAAAATCAGAATCGTGAGCAGCGCCGCGACCGTACGCAGTTTGATTGAAATAGCAGGGTGCCCGAACCAGATCATCAAAACACTTATTGGGACGCTGAGAAAGAAGACTGGAACGAAGAATAAGAAAATTCGGCCATCAATGGACTGGTGGAAAGCAGGGAACTCCGCCAGACCAATGAGCTTCCACGCTGGGTAGTTCATCACACCTTGCATCACACCTCCGCCGAACGCGTACACGCTTGTCATAAAGTAGAGGGATGTCAATGTGCTTCTAAGAGCCTGTCTTCAATTGCCTGAAATGAGCAGAATCGCTATGACTCCGTCTCTTGGAATCTCACTTCAAGGACGGAGCCATAGCGATGGACACGCATTATCCTACGGATTTGACGGACGTGCAATGGAAGATTGTAGAGAAGCTTTTGCCAGCACCCTCCGACCGCGGCCGGCCACCGCTGTGTCGGCGGTGGGTGACCAACGCGATTCTCTATTTGAATCGCACGGGTTGCCAGTGGCGGGCATTACCCAGCGACTTTCCCAATTGGAAGAGCGTGTACACGATCTTTCGCCGCTGGCGCAGGAACGGCCTGTGGCGGCAACTGCACGAGGCACTCTGCAAACTTGTCCGCAAGCAAGCGGACAAACAACCCACGCCTTCGGTGGCGATCATCGACAGCCAATCGATCCGCACCGCCGAAGGAGGTGAAGAACGGGGCTACGACGCGGGAAAAAAGATCACCGGCCGCAAGCGGCACATCGCCGTTGACACACTCGGTTTGATCTGGTCCGTGGTCGTGCATGGAGCTTACTGGCAAGATCAAGTGGGGGTCTGGTTCGTGCTACAACGGTTACTGGGCCTCAAACGCTTGCGGGTACTATTCGCCGACAGCGCCTACGGCCGCGATGGCTTGCCGGCATTGGTCAAAGAAACCTTTGGCTGGCTGTTGCAAACGATTCTGCGACCAGTCGGTATCAAGGGGTTCGTCGCCTTGCCCAAGCGGTGGATCGTCGAGCGGACCTTCGCTTGGCTGATGCGCTGCCGCAGACACAGTCGAGATTACGAACGAAATACCGAATCCAGTGAAAGCATGATTTACATCTCCATGATCGCACTCATGCTCAAACGACTCGATAGGAAATACTTTATTTGAAGACACGCTCT
>JANRLT010000028.1 GCA_033762255.1 Pirellulales bacterium
TAATTGATGCAAATTCCGGTGTTACTTTTTATTTTCCATTTTTTTTTTTTTTTTTTTTTTTGTTTTTTTGTTTGTTTTTTTTTTTTTGTTTTTTTTTTTTTTTTTGGTTGTGGTGGTTTTTTTGTCTTTTTGTTTGTTGTGGTGTTTGTTGGGGGGTGGGGTGTTGTGGGGGGGGGTGGGGGGGGGGGGGGGGGGGGGGGGCGGGGGGGCCCGCCCCGGAAAAAGCCCAAGCCCGGCGGAGCGGAATATTTCGGCTAGGCCAGCGTGATTTTGCCAATCACCGTGGCCTGTTCGCCCGCGTCTCGCAGTTGATCGCATATACTCCCCGCATAATATTCACTCACGACCAACACCAGGCCGATCCCCATATTAAAGACCTGCTCCATTTCCGCCGCGGGAACTTCTCCCAACCTTTGCAACCAGGAAAAAACGGGGGGAACCACCCAAGAGCCTATTTCAATATCCGCGGCGCAGCCCCGAGGCAGGATACGTTCGAGATTTTCCCGTAGCCCCCCTCCGGTAATATGGGCGATGCCATGCAGGACGTTCTTTTTTGAATAATGGTTGTGAATGGAGCGGAGAGGTTTGGCGTAGATTCTTGTTGGCCTTAAAAGGGCGGCGCCGACTGTTTCCCCCAGTTCGGGAATCAACTCTCCCACATCATGCCCGCCGACTTCAAAGGCGATCTTTCGCGCCAAGCTGTAGCCATTGGAATGCAAGCCGCTGGACGCCACGCCGATCAGCACATCCCCCGGGACAATCGCCCGTCCGTCTATCACTTTGTGGCGCTCAACCACTCCCACGACAAAGCCCGCCAGATCATAATCTCCGCGGCGATATAGGTCGGGCATGATGGCTGTTTCTCCCCCCAAGAGCGCGCAGTCCGCGTCCAGACACCCCGCCGTAATGCCGCTGACAATTTGTTCCAATAGCGCGGGATCATCATGGGACATCGCGACATAATCTAAAAAAAACAGGGGTTCGGCCCCGCAACACAGGGCGTCATTGACGCTCATGGCCACAAGGTCGATCCCCACGGTGTCGTGTTTTCCGGCTAATTGGGCGACTTTTAATTTTGTTCCCACGCCATCCGTGCAAGAGACCAACACCGGTTGCTGATACTTTCGCGCGAATAATTTATCAGCAAAATCCAATTGAAATAATCCTGCAAATCCCCCGTCCAACGGGAGCACCCGCGGGCAATAGGTCCGATGCAATAATCGGGGCAGACGCGCCATGCTTTGCCGGTAAATCTCTAGGTCGACACCGGCGTCTTTATAAGTTACTTTGGCCATGGCCGTCGTTGGGGCTATTGAACTGCTAATTTTACAAATCCACGCTGTGAAAACTGTTTTTTAACAAATTTCACGCAAAACCTCTAGGAGCGGTGTTGCCAAGATTTGGGGCAGACCCGCCCGACAACTAGGCAAAAGTCTCGCGTAAATCCGTTGCCGTTCACTCTGAATGTAAATTTATGCCAGCTAGACCAATTATTTGCTTGTTTGGCGCGCTATCTGAGTAATAATGACAGCTAATCCGAAACATGCGGAAATATGCTTCTTTACTCTCAGCACGTGTTTTGTATCAGCGATGCGATCCAATATCCTTTTTCGGTCTCTTTCAAACTTTTCGCTTTGTTTGCTCTTACCATCCGTGGTATGGGTTTTGCATGAAGGGAGGGGAGATAAGCCGACATCGGCCCCCGCCGCTACAGTATCGCTAACGGACTTTGTGGAGGTTAACCACGTTCCCCTGGCACTAGACGATTATGTGGCACAGGCTTCGGAGCTTTTGGCAAATCCATCCGACTTTGAAGAGGCGCAACAAGAGCGACTAAAAAAGCATGCGTTATCTATTGCCAGTTTGGCGATGACCTTGGCCCAACACCAGCGCGAGCATCCCCTCAAAGCTCGGGCGGCGGGAATTTTTACCGCGGCGGTCGAGTTATCCCGACATCATAAGGACCATGCCCAATCAGCGGCTGCCCTGAAAAAGTTACAGTCGGCACGAAACGCCGATCCCAGTTCCCCCGCGTTGCTTCCATGGCAAGCGGTCCCTGGATTGGGTGCCCAGATGAAGCGGGTAAATGAGTTACAAACAACCCTCAAACGGTCCCTGACGGCGGAAAGATTTGCCAAAACCCGCGAGGCGTCCAATCGGCAAAGCCTGACTTTGGCGGCAATCGCCTTGGTAACGGCGGCGGACACCCATGAAGTGAAAAATCCGACGGATTTGCCTGCGTGGGGAGAATATTCGGCTGAATTTACCGCAGCCGCCGGTCAATTGCATCAAGCGATCGCGGCGGAAAACCTGTCCGAGGCTCAACAAGCCATGGACCGCGTGAACCGCGCGTGCCATGACTGTCATCAAAAGTTTGTGCCGCAAAAGTAGCCGGCCCCGATTAATCGGGCGATACCGCGCGGGTGTGCCGTTTGTGCTAATTACGGCGGTAAAATTTTTTAATTGTGCGGCTGGAACAATGGTGCGCTACCCCGCACTCCTATTATTCCCAGCTAGACTTTTTTTCCCACTTGTCATAGGCGGCGCTCTGATGAGTGATTTTTGGCCGATTTTCGCGGCAAAACTCCGCTTTACCCCTGTTCCAAGTGCTATTGTTCTAGGTACTCATCGCTGATGTCCATCATTTCGATGTCTCCCCGGAAGGAACCAATGCTGCGTAAGATTGCCCACGCCCACCCCGCGCTGCAGTTTTCGACCGCTTTGCCGTATGGAGCGATTCTGCATGAAGGCGGGGTTCAGTTTGTTGTGTTTAGCCGTTCCGCCACGGCCATGCGGCTGTTGCTGTATGATCGCGTGGAAGATCGCGAACCAAGCGAAATCATCGCCTTTGACCGCGAGAATGACCGTTGGGGCGATGTCTGGAGCGTCTACGTCCCCGGGCTGGGTGCCGGGCAATTATATCATTTTCAGGCGGACGGCCCCTTTGATCCCGAGCATGGGCACCGTTTTGACGGCAAGGCCCGCCTGATCGATCCGTACGCCCGTGCGTTGGCGGGGAAATTTTTGCCCAGCGACGACGGCTTGGTCCGGCCCCCCAAATGCGTGGTGGTGGATGATCGGTTTGACTGGGGGGGCGATCGTCATATTAAACGCAGCCTGAGCGACACCATCATTTATGAAATGCATGTTCGCGGCTTTACCCGCGACCCCAGCAGCGGCGTGGACGCCCCGGGCACGTATTTAGGCGTTATTGAAAAAATCCCGTACCTCAAATCGTTGGGGGTTACGGCGGTCGAGTTAATGCCCGTGCACGAATTTCCCATGGAAAGTCCCTTTGGCCAAAAGCTAGAGCGACCCAACTACTGGGGCTACGACCCGCTGGCGTTTTTTGCTCCGCACCGGGGTTATGCGGCCGGGTCAGAGCCAGGCTCGCAGGTTCGCGAGTTCAAGCAAATGGTCCGCGCGCTTCATCAAGCCGGGATTGAGGTAATCTTGGACGTGGTTTTTAATCACACGGCCGAGGGTAACGAACTCGGACCCACGCTCAGTTTAAAAGGTTTGGAAAATCGCGTTTACTACATGCTGGGCAATGGCGGCAGTTACTATAAAAACTACACCGGCTGCGGCAACACCATCAATGGCAACCACCCGATCGTCCGCGAGATGATCTTCTTGTGCCTGCGGCATTGGGTGCTGAATTATCATATTGACGGCTTTCGGTTTGATCTGGCGTCGATTTTATCGCGCGACCGGAACGGCGAAGTGCTGAGCAATCCTCCCGTGGTGGAACTCATCGCCGAGGATCCACTGCTGGGCGATACCAAAATCATCGCCGAGGCCTGGGACGCCGCCGGGGCGTATCAGGTGGGCTCCTTTAGCCACATCCGTTGGGCCGAATGGAATGGCCGTTATCGGGACGATATTCGCCGTTACTGGCGCGGAGACCAGGGCCTGACCGGCGCCATGGCGACGCGGTTGACCGGCTCGAGCGATTTGTATCAGCCCGGCGGGCGGTCGCCGTACCATTCAATCAACTTTATGACCTCGCATGATGGCTTTACGCTGAATGACCTGGTCAGTTATGAGCAAAAACATAATGAGGACAACGGCGAGGGAAATCGCGACGGGGATAATCATAATCTGAGTTGCAATTATGGCGTCGAAGGTCCCACGCGCCGCAAAAATATCGAATCCCTGCGACTGCGGCAGATCAAGAACTTTTTGGCCACTTTGTTGTTAAGCCAAGGGGTCCCCATGCTGCTATCAGGCGATGAAGCGCGCCGCACGCAGCGCGGCAACAACAACGCGTATTGCCAGGATAACAACATCAGTTGGTTTAACTGGAAAACACTAGAGAAAAACGCCGATCTGCTTCGCTTTGTGCAGGGGCTGATCAGTGTGCGCAAGTCCAATCCCACGCTGCGGCGGACAGAATTTTTAAATGGTACGCCCCATGGCCCGGACATGCTGCCGGATGTCAGTTGGTATAATGCCGCTGGCAAACCCATGAATTGGGAAACCGCCGATTGCAGCTTGACTTGCGTCTTTGGCATGCCCGAAGCGACGGCAAATCGCAATTTTTATGGCGAGGAACCGCGGCATGTCATGATCATGATGCATTCCGGGATATTGCCCAGGGATTTTGTGGTCCCGGAACAAGTGCGGGGGATTTCCTGGCGATTGATGCTCAACACGGCGGCCCCCACTCCCGCCGATATATACCCCGATTTGGACGGGCCATACTTGCCCGCAAAGGGGATCGTGCCGTTGTCCGATCGTTCGCTCGTCTGTTACATCTCGGCGGAAAAACATCCCGGTTAGCGCATATTTCCTGGCAAATGCCGGGGCATAACCTACGCTAGATGATAGCTGGCGGGACAAATTACCGCGGCATCTCTGTTCTGCCGCCAACGAAACCAACTGCACGGACTGACCCACAGCCAAGTGCGGCGATAGCCGGCCTGAACAACTTCAGGCCGGCTTATTTTTTATATCAATAACTGGCGGGGCCAAAGGATAGCGTCGGATCCGTGGTCGACGGATTCCCTGCTACCGCCGATATCGCCACGGATATGCCCCGCGTCCGCCTTGCTCAGCATCCTACCGCGATTCCTGGTCGGATGTATCATCTCTAACGCTTATGCATGCGATTTCCTCCCCCCACGCTATCCGCCGGGGAGGTTTTTTTAACCTAAATTTGTGCAGCTATTGGCTGTCTGGCCATTTCGCCAGCGACTGGCGGATTGCCCGGCAACTTGTTTACAGAAAATTGGAATTTTACGCCATTATGCCCGCCGCCCAATTACAAATTCACCAGCATTGGTCCTGGTTAACGTTGATCTATCGCGCCTTGGACGCGATTTGTCTAACAGGGGGATTGTGGCTGGGCGTGCTGGGAATTTATCCCGCCGCCGAGCTGTGGCTCATTGCCGCGGCGACCGTGATTGTGTTTTCGTTTATCGCGGAAATGACCGGTCTGTATCGCAATTGGCGCGGCGCGCCGACACAGGTCGAAATTGGCACCCTATTGGTCACCTGGTTGTGCGCGATGTGTCTGCTGGCGGGGATCGCACTGGTTGTAAACTACCAATTGCCGATCACCCGCGCGGAATTGTTCCGCTGGAGTACTGTTAGCGTCGGCGCGCTATGCGCCACGCGGATTGTTTTGCGCTGGGGGCAATACCTCTTGCGGGCCCAGGGCATCAACACCAAATCGTATGCGATTGTGGGCGTGAATGAACTGGCCTTTCAACTGGCCAAGAATATTGATCAATCCTGGGACCTGGGCCTGAAACTGGTGGGCTTTTTTGACGATCGCGAGGAAGACCGCCTGCCGATCATTCCCGCCGAGATTGGCCAACAATGCGGCGATTTGGATCAATTGGTCGAATTAGCGCGTCAAGGAAGCGTGCAGCAAATTTATCTGACTTTTCCCATGCGCGCCGAGGAACGCTTGAATAAAGTTTTGGCTCGACTTAGCGATACCACGGCCAATGTGTATGTCGTGCCGGACTTTTTTGTGTTTGAGCTGCTTCATTCCAGGTGGACGCAAATTGGCGGCTTGCCCGCGGTCAGTGTATTTGAAAATCCCTTTTATGGCGTCGACGGCGCGTGCAAACGGGCCATTGATGTCGTTTTGGGAACGCTCATTGCCATCATCCTGGCAATTCCCATGTCGCTGATCGCGCTGGCGATTAAGTTTACCTCGCCCGGACCGGTGTTCTTTCGCCAGAAGCGCTATGGCCTGGATGGCAAGGAAATCCGCGTTTGGAAATTTCGCACCATGACTGTCTGCGAGGACGGCCCCGTCGTTACCCAAGCGACCAAGAACGACAGTCGCGTCACGCCGCTGGGGGCGTTCCTGCGAAAAACCTCGCTGGATGAGTTGCCGCAACTGATCAACGTCCTGGAGGGGAGCATGTCCCTGGTTGGACCGCGACCCCACGCCACTGCCCATAATGAGCAATATCGCAAATTGATCCCCGGCTATATGCTGCGACACAAGGTCAAGCCGGGAATCACGGGTCTGGCCCAGGTGAATGGTTGGCGGGGGGAAACCGACACGCCGTATAAAATGGAAAAACGGGTGGAATTTGACCACAAGTACATCCGCGAATGGTCCCCCTGGCTGGACCTGCAAATATTATTTCAGACGATATTCACGGTCTTTCGGCGTGAAAACGCTTATTAAAGCGTAGCGGAACTTGCCAAAGTTCCGGGAGACGGGGGGATTCAATAAGCTCAGAATTCTGGCGAATTCTGCTACGAGGCGCGTAGCGGAACTTGCCAAAAGTTCCATGCCTAGCGTAGCGGAACATGCAAAAGTTCCGCATTGCGGGATCGCCACACAAGTTTATAATGCTCTCAGCTAATTGCCTGTCTTTCCCATTTTACCAGAGCCTGACGAATGTCGGAACAACGGACGCGCGTGCATGAAATTGCCTGGCTGGAAGTTTTTCCCTGGCTGCGACTGGCCGACTGCCTGCGGATGTCGCTGCGGTTTGGCGCGCTCCTGCTGGGGACGTTTGGATTTTTGGCGATGTTGGCCGGCTGGCAATTGATTGCTCGCTTCTTTGCCAGTTCAGAAAATCCCGCGACCGAGGCACTGATTCGACAATTGACGATTTGGCCCGGAGAAGCCAAGCTGGCGCCAGATGCTAGTTTATTGCCAATGTTGTCGGCGATTTTGGATTTTCCCGTCCGAATTTTAGCGCCGATCCAGACCTTGTTTAATCCCGCGGTCTCGCTTGGAACCTGGTTTTTTGCTTTGCTCTGCGGCTTGTGGGCGCTCTTGGTTTGGTCGTTATTTGGCGCGGCGCTGACGCGGATGGCGGCGCTCTCCTTAACCGTCGGGGTCAAGGTAGGCCCGCTTACGGCGTTAAGATATGGCATGCAACGCTGGACAGCGTACTTTGGCGGTCCGGTATTGCCGCTCTTATCAGGAGTTTTTTTTGCGGCGATCTTATTTTTGCCTTCGTTGATCACCCGGCTGGATTTTGGCGCGGCGATTGTCGGTATCCTCTGGCCGCTACTGTTGGGCGTGGGATTGATTTTGTCCCTGGTGCTGTTGGGGTTGCTCTTTGGCTGGCCGCTCATGTGGCCGGTCATTAGCGTGGAAGGCACGGAGCCTTTTGACGCGATCAGCAGGGCGTATTCTTACACCTATCACCGGTTTTTGCGGTATCTCTTTTTTGCCGGGGTGGCACTGCTGTTGGGTTCGGTGGGCCTTTTGATTGTCAATTTGTTCGTGGAAAGCACTATTTCACTGGCCGAATGGTCGCTGAGTTGGGGCGCCGGACGGGAGCGTCTGGGTGAATTGGCCAACCCCGCCACCGCCACCAATCGAACCATGCTGGGCTTTGCGGCGTGGAGCATCCAGGGGTGGAACTGGCTGGTGCGGCTGGTCATGGGCGGATTCATGGCAAGCTACTTTTGGACCTCGAGCACGCTAATTTACTTGCTCTTGCGGCAAGCCGAGGATGGGGCCGAGATCGAGGAAATCTACATCGAGGACCAGGGAAACGAGTTTGGCTTGCCCCCCCTGACAACCGACGCCGCTGGCGTGCCTGCCGTGGGGGATCAACCCCCAACTCCTTAACCCGTGGCGAACAAACGGGGCAAGCTGCGCGAGAATTCCCCCTGGGAGAGCACCTCGTCACAGCCCGCCGCCGCCGCCCGCGCCAACAATTCGGTATGCACATGCGGGGCATAGGCGATAATCCGTAGCTTGCTGGTATTGCTAACTGCGGCTGGATCGTCAACGGATTGATCAGTCACAATAGTTCGCGCGGCGGGGACCAATTCTTCAATCGTTACCCCCGGGGCGTGCAAATCAACGATGAGCAACCGTGCCGGATGTTCCCGCAGTAGCGCGAGTGCCCGAGGAGCCGAAAGGGCCGTGTGCACGGTTTGGCCAGTCGCCTGTGCCGCCGCAGTGACTCGTGAACCAAACATCAAATCGCCGGATAGAAAGATCGCGCTCATAACATACTTGATAAGGGGTAGATTCTGTGAGTTGAGCCACTGCCTCAGCCAGGGAACAACACCTCAGCCCGCCGCGTTAGCCAGGGAACAGGGGTCAGGGACGAGGGCTCAGCTCGCCGCCTCAGCCAGGGATAACTCTGCTATACAGAACCCTTGCTTACGCTGCGGGCTGAATTCTTCACAGGGGACTGTGAAGAGTACAACTCAAAACTCAATCGCCCGCTCACAAGGTAACAAAAACACCTTTCCATCGCCAAAGTTGCCCGTGGGTCCCGTGCGGGCGACTTGCACAATCTGGTCAACCAGCGCGGGCATCGACTCGCGGTTGAGCGCGGTCTCTATCGCTATTTTACGCAACAACCGCGTTTGATATTCGTGACCCCGGTACAGTTCCACCTGCCCCCGCTGGCGGCCATAACCTTGGGTCTCGGTAATGGTCAGCCGCTGCGGGCCCCAGCTTTCGAGTGTTGCCAATAGGGATTGCAGTTTGGGCGGTTGAATAAGTGCCAACAAAAATTGCACGATGTGCCTGCTTGAAAAAAAATTCAAAGTAGTAGGCAGCGTCCCGCTGCCGTTATGTTCCGCGTTTTCCCATCTTCTTCGCTGTTGCATTTCCCACTGCCGCGGAATCAGGTACTCTTGCCGGATTTCCCGCTGCCAGAGGCACATTCGTCGCAGCCACGGGCGCAATTGCCTCTGCCGCTTTACCCTCGCCTATCATCCTCTTCCGCCGATACTATCGGCGGCTTTGTTGACCCACCGCCACCAGCGGTGTTTGCGAAGGCCCCGCTTTTCGCAACGCATCCAGCACTTGCTGCTGTGTGAGTAAACCATCAATCACGATCGGCCGCGTGGGATCATTGGCGGGAAAAATGGCCAAGAGGGGAATCCCCGTCCGATCAAGTTTACTAAGCAGCTCCTCGATTTCCGGTACTTCATCGGTCTTGTCTGCCTTCAGCGGCACTATCTGGTATTCTTTGACCAGTTGATTAACGGAATTGGTGTCAATCGCCGTCAGCAGGTTGACCTTGCATGTTTGACACCATTCCGCCGTAAAGTCCACCATCACGGTTTGCCGGTTCTGCGCCGCGGCCAACAACTCCGCGTGCGTGTATTTTCGCCATTCCAGGATCGTGTGGGTGTTTAAAAACCATGCGAACGCCCCCCAACCGATCACCGCCGCCACCGCTCCGCCGGTCAACCAAGCAAACAACCGCCGCGATAAATCCGCGTATATCGGAACTTGTCCCACCCACCATAGCGCAAACCAAATCGCAAACTGCAGCGACAGTGTCGGCAAAAAATATTCGCTTTTAAGATTGCTAAAGAGCAGCACCACCGTCCCCAATAACACAAAGCCCATAATTTGTTTAAAGGTGTCCATCCAAGCCCCCGGCTTTGGTAATAGCTTGACCAAGCCGGGGAAGACGCCAATCATCAAATAGGGAAATGCCAGACCCAATCCAATGCTCATAAAGATGCCAATAGGCTGCCACGGCTGGGTATTGGCATTTTTGAGCGCATAGGCAAAGACCGATCCCAAAAACGGCCCGCTGCAGGGAGTGGCTAGCAGTGTCGTCAACACTCCCTTCATGACAGCCCCCAAGTAGCCTTCCTGGGTGCTGGCCTCGGCTAATGTGCCACTTGCGGCAAAGCCGGGAATAGGGATTTCCCACACCCCCAAAAAGCTCAGTGACATGGCAAACACGATGGAAATCATCGCCACGTTAAAGGCCTGGCTTTGAAATTGATCCCCCCAACCCAACCCTAAAAAAACCGCGGCTAGCGCTAGCGCCAAAAAGACCAACAAAATGCCCATTGTATAGGCCAAATTCAACAGAAAAATTCTTCCCCGATGATGTCCCGCTTGATTGACAAACGACATCACCTTGAGCCCAATGACCGGCAGCACGCAGGGCATCAGGTTGAGTAAAATCCCGCCTAAAAACCCCCAAATGAGCGCGTACCCTAGTGACTGCACGCCCCCTTCTAAGCCGGAATCAAAATAGAGTGGTTGAAAGTTGGGCAGGGTCAGCACGCCCGTAGGAGCCGGTGGTTCTGTATTCTGGGGACTGGGGAGAGGGGTCGTGGCGGTTGTATCCGGTGGAGGGATTTGCGGTGGCTGGTTTTTTGAAGTGCGTTGTGCTTTGAGTAAATTCGCCGGCACATTGTAACGGGATGGCAAAAACCGCACTTCGCCCTGATCTGTGCCGCGCATTTCGGCGACCTGCAACTCCACACTGAATGTCGCCGCTTCTTGTAGGCATTGGCCGTCCACTTGGCAAATCTGCAGACCTATCGAGCCTGTGACCGTGATCTTGCCCGTTGCGGCATCCCCCTTGACTTTCACGGGGATCGTCAATTGCAGTGGTTCTGGAAAGACATGATTATTGTGGTCGTCAACAATCGGTTCCACACTGGGTTTGACAGGCCCAGTTTCGATTTGCTGATGCGGATCAACCCAGACTATCGTGGGAAAACCAATCCCCAGACGTGTCGTGCGTTCTCCCGTGGGTGAGAAATAATAAAAGTACCAATTGTTAAGGGCATCCGGAGTAATGAGCAGTTGCAATTCTGCCGTTTCACCCGGGGCAACGGTCGCGGGGACCAATTTACCGGTGATTGTCCCGGAATTTTGGCTCGTGACAAATTTGGCCTGCGGCTCTGCCGCAAATAAAGCAGGCGTGCCGACACAATACGCTAGAACCGTTGTGGCTAACATGAGCCAGCCCATCAACCGTGTTCCGGACTGCCAGACCGTTTGGGGGAGCCGCCAGTCTTGGACGCTACTGCCCGAGGTCATAGTCGCATGTGGAGCATTCATACAAAAAATATCCCTCAAAGGTTCACTAAGATTCTCAAAGACACGTGGCATTGCCCATTATCGGAGTTTGATGCCGGGGAGAAAAGGTGAGTTACGACGTGAAACGTTCCCCCCATCGACCGTTGTGGGCTTGTTTCCTGGCCCCCCGTCAAGAGCTTGCTCCTCATATCCAGCTAGCGAAACTCCAGCACGGAGTTAGTTTGGGTAGGCTGGCGATATGCTAATAGTTCTGGTAACTCCCTGCCTCTAGCGAGGGCCCGCTTGGCAAATGATTGTACTCGATCGACTGGCCCAAAATCACGCGCTTCGATGACAATCCACCGAAACCAGTTAAGCGGCGTTAGAAGTCGCGACGCAAAATCATACGCAATAAAGACTTGCCGCTCATTTGTGGTTAAAGCGCGGAGTTCTTCATAGGTTGTCCAGATTGCCGCGCGGGCTTCCGCTTGGTCGAGCGGAACCTCCATGAGCAACCTTGTCAAATCGGCCATGGGGCTATCGACCCGCAAAGCGGCAAAATCAACAATCCCCGCCAAACTTTGATTTTGAAATAAGTAATGTTCCCCACGAACATCGCGGATGCAGGGAAATTGCGGCACTTCCAGGTGGGCTGCCGCTGCCACTATTTCGCTTACCCGTAAATGACAAGTGGCCAGCAACCCTAGTAAATGGTGCCCATATTCACGCCAAAATTCCGGTAATTTTAGCGTAAGTGCCTGTTCGATTTCCTGCCGTTCCATTATCCAGGCGTGAGCTAGCATTTCCCTCCGTAATTTCAATCCATAAGGGGTGGATGCAGTAATTTTCACGTCATCTCGTGGATTTGGCTCTCCACTTGGTTCTGGAGGAAATTGACCCAATCCAGCCACTACGTGCCATTTAGCGATGGCCTGGACAATTTGACGTCGCAGTTCCGGTTGCCGGTGCCAATCAGCAACGGCAGCCCCGCTGATCCAAGGGAACAACTCGTAACAATGGCCCTCGCTTGCCAGCCATGTTTTTTGTGATAACGTCTTTAATGGCAAGCAGATAGGAATATTTGCTTGCTGTTGAATTTGAGCTAAAATGGCATGACGCCACTCTAACCATGGAACATCTGTAACATGCGTATTAACGGTCACTCTCAGGGCATAAGTCTGGCTGCCGAATTCCACATGCCAGATTTGGGCCCCGCTTAGGCCCCCTAGAATTGGTGTCAGAGGAACGGCATCGCCTTCCCGTGCTGTCAGGCCGTATTCCGGCCAAATATGCAAAAACTGCGCTAATCCGGGGCTTTTCATGAAAAAATTTGCCTCACTTTAGTCCGGGGTGATGAACACTACCCGGAGGTCCCCTATATTGATTATAGGGAATAAACCGCCTATGGTGAAAAAAGCCTGGAGAATTGAACATTTTCCCCCACCCAGGGGACAAACCTCCTTTCAGGTCCACTTTTGTTAACTTGGACAAGGTAAACTAGATTTTAGGCTTGCGACGCGGCTTAGTGGATTTCCTGGATGTGAGCATACATTTTTGGTATTGGGTCCTGGTAACACCTCTTTCGAACTTTCATCCCACTTTTTTGCACACGGATACGATATGGACTTTCGCTTGTGGCAATCTTGGCAGCAGGGCCAGAACGTTTTCAACACCTGGGGCAATTTCGCCCCATCGCAAAATTTTCGCTGGCGGTCCACGCTGGCGGTAGGGGCATTGATCTTTGGTCTTGCAGGCATTTTGCCGGCCACTTATGCCGTGGCGGACAATCCTTCGCCAGCTCCCGCCCCTGCGGTTTCACCCGCCACCCCGCCGACATCCCCTGCCACCACTGCCAAGCCCGATCTAAACACGATCAAAGCGGGGGATGATGATTCCAGCGATGATGCCAAAGGAAGCGACGGAGACGGTGACAAGCCCAAATATCCCCCCTTTGGCAATGTTATCAAAGACGCCAAGAAAATCAGCGGGCTCCTCACGCTGTACAAACGGGAGAACCAACTCTTTGCCGAAATTCCCGGCGGTATGCTTAACAAAGACCTGATCATGGTCATCTCCATTGCCAAAGGGATCGGCCAGCAACCGCTTCTCGGCGGGATGAGTTGGAGCTTTGGTGATGATTCGGTTTTGCAATTTCGCAAGGTGGACGACACGATCCGCATCATTCGGCGGAATGTCCGCTTTACCGCGGATGCCAACAGTCCCGAGAAAAACGCCGTCGGCCATGCCTATACTGATAGCGTGCTGTTTAGCCTGCCCATCGCCACGATGGCCCCTTCGGGAGCGCCCGTGGTCGACCTGACGCCCGTCTTTATGAGCGATTTCCCCCAGATCAGCATGGTTCTACCGGGATTTGCCTTTGCCGCGAATAAATCCAATTGGGCACTCGTCAAAAGTTACCCCGATAATGTGGAATTGCAGGTTGCAGCCACGTATGCCTCCGGCGGAAACCAAGAAATCGATACTGTCGCCGACAGCCGCGGCGTGACGATCCATGTGCATTATTCGATTAGCGTCCTTCCCAGTACAGGTTATCGCCCCCGCCTGGCCGATGACCGCGTGGGCTACTTCCTTACCGTGCAAAAGGATTACTCGCACAAGAATGAGGAAGATCGATTTATCCGCTATGTGAATCGCTGGGACCTGCAAAAAGCCGACCCTGGGGCGGACATTTCTCCACCTAAAAAGCCGATCATCTTTTGGCTGGAAAAGACCATCCCTTATAAGTTTCGCAAGCCAATCCGCGACGGCATTTTGGAATGGAACAAAGCCTTTGAAAAAGCGGGCTTTTATAACGCGGTCGAGGTTCGCCAGCAACCCGACAATGCCGATTGGGAGCCAGAGGATATCAACTACAACACCTTCCGCTGGATCACCTCGAGCAATGGCTTTGCCATGGGTCCCTCTCGGGTCAATCCGCTAACGGGACAAATCCTGGATGCGGACATCATCTTTGACGCGGACTTTTTGCAATCGTGGAAGCGCGAATACGAAACCTTTACGCCCGAATCCATCGCCGCCATGACCGGCGGCCCGAATGACCTGCGGGGCTATCAATTGTTCATGAAGCAGCGCAAGGGGCTAGATCATCTGAGCAACTGCCAGGATTGCCAACTGAGTTATGGCCGCGGAATGGATATGGCTTTTGGCGGGGCGATGCTCTTTGCCAAGGATCCTGCCCTGGCCGAAGCCGAAAAGGAAAAGCTGATGATGCAAGGGATTAAGGAAATCACCATGCACGAAGTCGGCCATACACTCGGCTTGCGGCACAACTTTAAATCCAGCACCGTTTATTCGCTGGCCGATTTGCACGACACGTCCAAGACCAGCGAGACCGGCCTAACCGCCTCCGTCATGGATTATGCCCCGGTCAACATCGCCCAAAAGGACGCCAAGCAAGGGGATTTTTACTCCACGACCATCGGGCCCTACGACATGTGGGCGATTGAATATGGCTACAAGCCGGTCAGTGGTAACTCGCCCGAGGGGGAACTGCCGGAGTTAAAAAAGATCGCCGCCCGCAGTGGCGAGCCAGCACTGGCCTATTCCACCGATGAAGACACCCGCGGCGTCGATCCCGATCCGCTCAGCAACCGGTTTGACCTGGGGAAGGACCCGTTGGAATACGCCCAAAACCAGGCCAAATTAATCAGCGGCTTGTGGGAAGGGGTCGTCGAACGGATGGTCCCTGAAGGTGAGGGGTACCAAAAAGCGCGGCAAACATTCGGGATGTTGCTGTCAAAATATGGCATGGCGATGTTCATGGCCAGCCGCAATATCGGCGGGTTGTACGTGCACCGCGGCCACAAGGGTGACAAAGACGCCCCCGCGCCATTTGTGGTGGTGGATGCCAACAAGCAGCGGGAAACGCTAAAAATGCTGGACGAGCAGGTCTTTAGCGACAAGCCGTTCTCGTTCCCCCCGGTGCTTTATAACTACTTGGCCTCTACCCGCTGGAGCCACTGGGGCACGTCCACGCCGCTACGGACCGAACTGGCCATCCATGACACGGTGGCGATGTGGCAAGAACGGATCCTTAGCCAGTTGCTATCGCCCTTAACGCTGGAACGGCTGTATGATTCGGAATTGCGAATTTCGCGGGACGAAGACGCCTTCACCGTGGCGGAACTGCTGAAAAAGCTGACAAGCTCGATCTTTAGTGAAGTCGACAAGCTTCCCGATGGCGAATTTACCGACCGCAAGCCCGCCATTAGCAGCCTGCGGCGGAACCTACAACGGCAGTACCTGGACCGGCTGACCAAGATCGCGCTCGGCCAGACCGACGCCCCCAACGATTGCCGCAGCCTGGCCCAGCTCGAGCTAAAGAACCTGAACGAGCGACTGACCAAAAATCTGGCGGCCAATCCCAAGCTGGACTCTTACACGCTGGCCCACCTGACCGAGGTGCAGTCGTACATTGGCAAGGTGCTGAACGCCAATGTGCAGCTTAACAGCGGCGGCGGTGGGGGCGGGGGGTTGTTTCATCTGCTGCTGGGCAAGGAAGGGGAGTAAGGGGTAAGGAGGGAAATTTACATGCGATTTCCATCCTTTTTCCAGCGATATTCACTACGCACGATGCTGCTACTCTTTATAGGAGTAGCAGCAATATTAAACTTCTACTATTTGCCGCCGATTAATAGGCATAACGCAATCCACTGGTTGGAAAAGAGCAAATATGTAAAACGCTGCTATGCAAGTATGGATTCCGCTAGAAACCAAGCACTGCTTCTTGATTTCTTTTATGATAAGCTTTACACGGATATCGTAAGTATTAATATAGAAGTTCCGGAAAACATTAGTGATGCGGACCTGCTGCAAATTTACCATAAAATATCAGGTATAGGCGAGATCGGTAGTTTGAGTATTTTGTGTGACACTAGTAGCCAGCTAGCTTCAAACAAGACTAGCTCAAGAGACTTACTGCTAAAGGGAATAACGTTTAAAGTAAACGAATTGAGCATAAAGTCATTCAGAATTAACATGGATGATTACTCTCCTAACCTGCATGGCACGAGTAAACTCGACATAAGAGACTGTCAATTAGTATTTGGCAAGGGTAACAAGATTACGCTCCCTGTCGGTGCATACATTCAATCATCTATCGTTACGAATCAACCAAAACTAACAATTTATGGCCGCGAAAAACTTTATTTGCTTTTAGGCGGTTGTTCAAACAATTGCCTGATTAAAGTGACTGGGACATACAACCATTTGGCGGTTAATCTTGATGAAGCGTATCACAAAGCCAATATCCAAATTCAAGGCCGAGCGGGTGAAGTGGATGTCACAAGCTTTCGTGGCACGGTGTTGCCAAACGAGATGTGCGTGGATATTAGCCGCCTCCAGTGCCAAATTCTTTACATTCGGGACATCAACAAGGTCATTTGCAGCGGTAAACTCAAAAGTCGCCTTGAAAATGATGGAGTGGGCCTCTTTTTTGATAAAGTCCCTAGAATAGAGTACGTGGCGCAGGAGGAGTGACGCAATTAGCGGGGTGGGGCCTGCCGGTGACAGCGGCCTAGCGTTATCGTAGCTTTTATTTTCAAGTGGTTTAACCCTACTTTTGCCGATTCCAGTTCCTTGCACCCAAATGCTTCAATTATCAACTAGCTTGGGTGCCACTGTCGTTCCGACAGTGTTTGCCAAAACGTTAAGTCAAACAGTGAAGGTGGGATTACAAATAGTGCCCATCGTCTAATTCCACAAGAACATCGCCGCTACTCGGCTAGGCATCAAATCCATTGTAAACCGGGGGTTTGCACCCCCGGCTAGAATCCTGCCGCCGCTGCGCGGCTAGATGGGAAAGGGGGTTATCCCCCGGGTAGTCGCTGCGATCCAATTCAGGGCTAAGTGTTGCAATCGTTGCGCGGTAGGAGGGCGAATTAACCAAATACCAAAAATCAGCAACCAAATGCCAAATCGGCAACGGAGTTGCCTCCTACAGATTGTCTTCTCAGTAAAGCACTGTACTAATAACCTCTTTTATGTTACGCAAAATGCGAAGATTTTTTGTTGCCCAGGCCTGTGTGGGCCAAGGCGGTTAAACCTTTGTGGGCCAAAGGCCCAACCTATCCCAGCCTAGGGCAAGCGCAGCGTCGCCCTAGGAAAATGGGAATTCTAAAATGGAAGGGCCAAAGGCCCGACTCATCCGCTTCGGCCGAAAACAAACCATCCGCCAGTCCCTTGGGTTGAGGGCTGAAGCCCGCACCAGGTCTTCTCCATCCCTCCGCGATAAATGTACTTCTTTAGGCACAGCGCTCCGCTGCGCGTCGCGACAAACTACAAATACAAGAAGCCACTTTAGGAGTAAACATCCACTCTCCACGCCTGCATACCGCCGATACCATCGGCGGCTTTGTGCATGCCTAGCGTCTACCAAATTCTATCAGCCAATTACCTGTTCGGCTCCGTGAACCTCCGCCTCTCCTCCGTGACTCCGTGCTAAATACATTCATACGTCTTTTGGCCACCCGCGCTTCGCGGCTTACAAAAAAACCAGCAACCAAATATCAAATCGGCAACGGAGTTGCCTCCTACAATCATTCAGCCTGTTCCTCGTACGATTCTTCATCAGTGTCCGCGGATTTTTTTGCCGGGACGGCGTGCCGCTCACCCAGCCATCGGCCCAGGTCCGCTTGTTTACACCTTAGCGAGCAAAACGGCAGCACCGCTTGGGCCGCTACCTCGGTGGGTGGAGCAAATTCGTGTTCGCAGGTGGGGCATATCATGATTTCCGCCCGCCAAAGATACAGCTAGAAGAGTAATCCGGGGTAATACGCTTTCAACGGGATCACTTTTTGGCTTTGCCCGATTTTCCGCCGGAAGAATCCCCGCGGGAGCCTCCGCCAGTGCTCTCACCGCCGCTAGCGCCGCGTTTTGTTGCGCCGCCGGAGGATTTTTCAGAACCGCTTTTTTCAGAGCTGCTTTTGTCAGTGCCCCCCTTTTCACTACCACCTTTATCAGTCGTCCCTTTTTCGCCAGAACTTTTCTCGCTGGATCCGCTCTCGCTTTGCTTTTTTTCGTTCGCGGCTCCAGCCTTGTAACTGTCGCTGCGATAGTCGGTAATGTAAAAGCCAGAGCCTTTGAACATGAGCGCGGCCCCCGTGCCAAATAGCCGCCGCAGCTTTTTCTTGCCGCATTCGGGGCACTTGGTCAAGAGCGGGTCGTTAATCCCCTGGAAATGCTCAAAGGCGTGCTCGCACGCGTCGCAAACGTAATCGTAGGTGGGCATAAGTTATTCGGGATTTTTAGAAACAATCACCTGAACCGGACGAATCACGCGGTCATGCACCTTGTACCCCGCCTGAGCCACTTGCAGGACCGTGTTTTCGGGAACGTCGCCGCTAGGCTGCTGCATGATCGCCTGATGAAAATTTGGGTCAAACGGCTCCCCCGCCGCGGCGATGCTTTCACACCCATGCTTTTGCAGGACGGAATGCAACTGCTGGCGCAGCATTTGGTAGCCGGTGAGCAGGCTGGCCGCGTCGCTGGTCTTTGCGGCGGCGTCAATGGCCCGTTCGGCGTTGTCCAGCACCGGCAAGAGGTCCATTAGCAGGGGAACTTCGCGGTAGCGATACTCGTCGGCGCGTTCGCGTTCGACGCGTTTGCGATAATTGTCCAGTTCGGCCTGGGAGCGTAACCAGCGATCCCGCATTTGCCGCAGTTGATCGGCCAATTGCGCCGGATCATTCAGCAATTCGGCGGAGAGATCGTCAATATCAACGGGATGTTGCGTAGGGGAGGCAGGTTCAGACATCGCGCGTCTCGCAGGTGAAAATAATTATATCGTGGGAGGGATTACTGCCGTCGATCATCCAGCGAAAAGCAAGCAAGCTATTCTCCGGCGGGAGGATTCTCGATCGGCACAAAAAACTCCGTCAATTGCTGAAAAAACGTTTTGCGCTTGGGACTGACATTCACATGATCCTCGGCGGCTAGTTGCTCTAGCAGTTGCCGCGTTTTGGCGTTCAGTTTTTTAGGGACTTCCAGGATGACCTGCACTAGTTGGTCTCCCGCCCCGCGGCCACGCGGGTCACGCAGACCCTTGCCCCGTAGTTTAAACACATCGCCCGGCTGGGTGCCGGCGGGTATTTCGAGCTCGTGGGGGCCATCCAGGGTGGGAACCTGGATCGTTGACCCCAGCGCGGCCTGTGAATAGGTAATAGGCACCTGGCAAATCAGTGTTTGACCATCACGCTGAAAGAGCGGATGCTCCGTCACATGCACCAGACAATAGCAGTCGCCGGGCGGCCCTCCCTCGGGACTAGGTTCGCCTTCTCCACTGAGGCGCATCCGCATGCCATCGTCGATACCCGGGGGAATATCCAGGTCCAGTTCCACCGTGCGGGGGACGTAGCCATTTCCCCGGCACTTATTACAGGGGTCCTTGATCACGCTGCCGCTGCCGGTACAGACCGGACAAGTGGTCTGCACGCGAAAAATGCCCGTCGCCTGGACCACCTGGCCCCGGCCGCCGCAGTATTGGCATTGCTGCTTTTTGCTGGCGTCCTTGGCCCCGCTGCCGGCACAGGTTTCGCACTTTTGGTGCCGTTCAAAACGTAATGTCTTTTTGCATCCTTTGGCCGCTTCCAAGAGGTCAATCGTGACTTCCGTCCCGATATCCCCCCCCTTGCGCACCCGCCGCCCCCCCCGACCGCCAAATAAATCCCCAAATCCCCCGCCGCCAAACAACTCCCCAAAGGCGGAAAAGATTTCGTTAATATCATGAAACTGATGCGATTGCCCCTCGACGCCCGCATGGCCGTGTCGGTCATACCGCGCCCGCTTTTGTTCATCGCTAAGAATCTCAAAGGCTTCGGCGGCTTCCTTAAAGCGCAACACGGCCTCTTCGTTGCCTGGATTTTTATCCGGGTGATATTTGATGGCCAGCTTACGGTAAGATGCCGTGATCTCGGCCACGCTAGCCGTGCGCGAGACTTGCAGCACTTCGTAGTAACATCGTTTGGTCTGCATCATTTCGCGCTCACCACGCCTGTAAACCCGCGTGTCATGGCGCAAAGTGGTTTAACGGCAAACCCCTCGCCCAGCCCACGCTACTCCATGTCCTCCCAGCCAACTGTCGCCCTGCCAATGTCAAACTTGCGGTAAAGCTAAACAAGTGCTCGATTAAAACTTAGTTTAAAAATAACAGTAGCGCTTTAACCTATTGTTAAAGCGGAAAAACCTGATCTTTGCAACTGTACTCTATAACTGTGACAACGGACTATGCTAATTATGCCAATCAAGCCCAGCAGTAGCAACGTACTCCTGGGCTTGTGGCAAGTTGTTAAGGATGGGAACTTAGCGGACCGAGCCTTCGACACCGGGCTTATGCTTGTCCTCATCCTCGATATTGGTGACCAGGGCCTCGGTTGTCAGCATGAGCGCGCTAATGCTGGCGGCATTGCTGAGGGCGCTACGGACGACCTTGACCGGATCGATAATGCCCGCCTTGTACATATCGACATACTCGCCCGCGTAGGCGTCATAGCCGGTATTGGTGGGTTTGCGGCTGACCTCGTCGGCGATCACGCTGCCATCAATGCCGCAGTTATCAGCGATCTGGCAAATCGGGGCGTCCAACGCGTGCAGGATGATGTCCGCACCCACGCGTTCGTCCCCTTTGAGCTTATCGCGCAGCTTGGTCACGGCTTCGTTGCATCGGAGCAGGGCCACGCCCCCTCCGGGCAAAATGCCTTCTTCCACGGCGGCGCGGGTGGCATGGAGGGCGTCTTCCACGCGGGCTTTCTTTTGCTTCATGTCGGCTTCGCTGCTGGCGCCAACCTTGATAATGGCCACGCCACCGGTCAACTTGGCCAGGCGTTCCTGGTACTTTTCCTTGTCGTATTCGCTGTCGGTCTGTTCGATCTGATTGCGAATCTGCTGAATACGGGCCTGGATGTCGGCCGATTTGCCGGCACCCTGGACAATCGTGGTGTCATTCTTGTTAACCATGATTTGCTTGGCCCGGCCCAGGTGCGAGACGGTCAGGCTTTCCAGTTGAATCCCCAGGTCCTCGCTAATAAGCGTGCCGCCGGTCAGCGTGGCGATATCCCCCAGCATGGCCTTGCGGCGATCGCCAAAGCCGGGCGCTTTGACCGCACAAATATTCAATACGCCGCGCAGCTTATTCACCACGAGCGCGGTGAGAGCTTCGCCCTCGACATCCTCGGCAATGATGAGCAGCGGCTTGCCGGTCTGGGCCACTTGCTCCAGGATGGGAATCAATTCTCGGAGGTTGGCGATTTTCTTTTCGAAGATCAAAATGTAGGCGTCTTCCAATTGGCATTCCATCTCGGCCGGCTTGTTGATGAAGTACGGCGAGATAAAGCCTTTGTCAAATTGCATCCCTTCGACAAATTCCAGCGTGGTTTCGGTCGTTTTGCCTTCTTCGACGGTAATGACGCCATCCTTGCCAACTTTTTCCATGGCATCGGCCAAGAGGTCGCCGATAGCCTTGTCGCTATTGGCACTGATCGCGCCGACCTGGCTGATTTCCCCTTTACTGGAAACGGGCTTGGACATGCTTTGGAGCGCTTCGACGGCGGCATCCACGGCCTTTTCGATGCCGCGCCGCACCGCCATGGGATTTGAGCCAGCGGCAATCATCCGCGTCCCTTCCTTAAAAATCGCGCGGGCCAGCACGGTCGCGGTGGTTGTGCCATCGCCAGCGATATCGCTAGTCTTGCTGGCGACTTCGTTGACCAGCTTGGCCCCCATGTTTTCAAAGCGGTCTTCCAATTCAATTTCCTTGCTTACGGTTACGCCGTCCTTGGTTACGGTCGGCCCGCCGAAAGACTTGGAAATGATCACGTTGCGGCCAGTCGGGCCCATCGTCACCGCGACCGCCTGGGCCAGCTTTTCGACGCCCTTGAGCATTTTAGCGCGGGCGGAATCATCAAATAACAACTGCTTCGGCACGGGTATGTCCTTAATGGAAATGGAGTTATGAATTTTGTGGAAAAATGACCATTACAGCCAGTTAATTAGGCCAAAACCTTGGCCAGGATGTCGGTCTCGCGCAGGATTTTAACTTCTTGGCCGTCGATCTCGACATCACTGCCGGAATACTTGCCAAAGATCACCTCATCCCCCACGGCCACCGAAAGAGCGCCGCGGTCGCCGCTGTCGGTCAGTTTGCCGGGACCGATGGACAACACTTTGCCACGCTGGGGCTTTTCCTTGGCGGTCTCGGGCAGAACGATGCCCCCCGCGGTCCGTTCTTCCGCTTCGATGGGTTGGACCACAACGCGATCATCAAGGGGACGTAAACGCAAATTGGCCATGTGAAACTCTCCTGTTAAGTTAAGTGAATTGTAAATGTTGGTAACAAACCGATACGCACTAGCGTCCGGTTCAGCAGCATCAACCGTGGCTAGCATCCCGGCGGCTGATTTTGTCGTATTATCCGTGCAGACTGGCGTTACCTTCCGAGTTGTATAAACCGTGGACTCGCGCCTTCTCTATTCCCTAACCCCTGCCCCCTAATCCCTTCTTTACATCATGCCGCCCATGCCACCCATCCCGCCCATGCCACCCATTCCTCCCATGCCGCCCCCCATTCCGCCCATGCCGTGGTCATGATGGTCATGGTCGCCACCCCCTTTGTCTTCGGAGGGGACTTCGGTAATCAGGGATTCGGTGGTGAGCAAAAGTCCCGCGACGCTAGCGGCGTTTTGCAGGGCCGTGCGAACTACCTTGGCGGGGTCGATGACGCCAGCCTTGATCAGGTCGGTGTAGGCGTCTTTGTCGGCGTCATAACCTTCATTCTTGTCCTTTAACTGACGCACTCGGTTCACGACCACAGCGCCATCCACGCCGGCATTGTCGGCGATGCATCGCAGAGGCATGTCCAGCACATTGCGGATGATCTTGGCTCCGTGGGCTTCATCCCCTTCCAGATTCAATTTGTCGAGAGACTTTTCGCAGCGAATGAGCGCCACGCCGCCACCAGGAACAATCCCTTCCTCTAGCGCGGCCTGCGTGGCGGACTTGGCGTCTTCCAGCAGGTACTTGCGTTCCTTCATTTCGGTCTCGGTCGCCGCGCCGCAATTGATTTGGGCGACACCACCGGCCAATTTGGCCAATCGTTCCTGCAGCTTTTCGCGATCATAGTCGCTGTCGGTCTTCTCGATTTCCTGGCGAATCTGTTGGGCACGCCCATCGATGTCGTCCTTTTTGCCAGCACCGCTGATGACAGTGGTGTTTTCGCTGGTGATATGGAACTTTTTGGCCCGGCCCAGGTCGGTCAGCTTGACTGATTCCAGTTGAATGCCCAGGTCCTTATAAATGGCGGTCGCGCCGGTTAGCACGGCCAGATCGCCCAGGATAGCCTTGCGGCGGTCGCCGTAGCCGGGAGCCTTAACGGCGCAGACCTGCAGAATCCCGCGCAGTTTATTAACGACCAGTGTCGCCAGAGCTTCCCCTTCGACATCTTCGGCAATGATCAGCAGCGGCTTGCCGGATTTGCTGATGGCCTCCAGCAAGGGCACCAGGGCCTTGGCATTGGAAATTTTTTCTTCGTAAATCAAAACGTAGGCGTTTTCCAGTTCAACAGTCTGTTCGTCCTGGTTGGTCACAAAGTGGGGAGAGAGGTAGCCGCGATCAAACTGCATCCCTTCCACGATTTCCACGGTCGTTTCGGCTTGCTTGCCTTCTTCGATCGTGATCACGCCATCCTTGCCCACCTTTAAGAAGGCGTCGGCCAGAACTTCGCCAATGGTGGGGTCGTTGTTGCCGGCAATTGTGGCAACCTGCATGATCTCTTTTTTGCTTTTATCATCGATTGGAGTCGCCATTTTCAGTACGGCTTCACTGACAGCGACCACGGCCTTGGTAATGCCGCGCTGTAGAGCCATCGGGTCGGCCCCGGCGGCGATCATTTTTAGTCCTTCGCGAAAAATGGCCTCGGCCAAAACGGTAGCCGTGGTGGTGCCATCACCGGCGACATCATTGGTCTTACTGGCAGCTTCCTTGATCAGCTGTGCCCCCAGATTTTCATACGGGTCGGACAGTTCGATATCCTCTGCCACGGTGACACCATCCTTTGTCACCTTGGGTGAGCCCCAACCTTTGTCCAGAACGGCGTTGCGGCCCCGGGGACCAAGAGTGCTGCGGACAGCGCGGGCCAGTTTGGAAGCCCCGGCAAGCAGCGGCAGGCGGGCCTCATCATCAAAAACCATTTGTTTCGCCACGATCAATCCTCCAGGAAAGGCGTAAGAGACAGGTGTATCGAAAAAGTTGTTTGAAAGTCGGTGTAGACCGTCAAACTGGCAGCATTTCTGTGTTTGAGGGCTAAATGTGCAAACGATGTGCCGAAGAAACCATGAAATTATGTAAGGCTATTGACTGTAATGGTTTAATGCATTTTAAATAATGCATATCGCGTTGTGGAAAACTGGTTGATTCAGGCGGGGTGCCGTTTTGGCAGGGGGAGTCAATTGAGTCAAATTACAACTCCTGACAAATGGTGATTTCCTTTAAAATGTTTGTGACAGCGGTATTTGAAGACTTCAGCACACCATTTGGCATTTGAGGCGAGCATGTCGCAATCTCCGTCCCGGTCGGACAATCACCTACGGGACCGTCGCGAGTTTTTGGCCCAAGCTGGCTGCACAGCCGGGGCGGCAATCATCGGTGGTGCGAGCGGCTTACTGGCCTCAGAACCTGGGGAGGAACAGGCGGGCCTAAAGCCAACAACGGATACAACAGGGGAATCAATTTCCATAACGCATCCCGAGCTAAGCAAACTGGGGTTATGCCCACTCAAGATTGATTATGTGGCGGTCAAGCGTGAGTATGTTGAGCTACTAAAGCTGGTGCCAGAGGATTTGCGATATGTTTGGCCGCACACTGCCTCCAAAGTAAATGGTTGGTATGGCATCAAAGCGGCATTTGAGACGTCTACCCCAACTGAATCCAGTGAATATTTTGGATGGGAAGAAGATGAACGCCTTGGAACCCAGGAATTAGAACCGTTACCTTGGCCGGATGATCAGGATTTTTCACTTGTCAAAGAATGGATGTCTACCAACGAACGATTTTTAACTCGTCTAAATGAGGCGATCAATACCGCTGACTACATTTCTGATGTGAATGTTAACCATTGCGATCTTGTTGATTTTGAGAACATAATGAACATGGATTTTTTTTCTAAGTTGCGAATGGCAATATTAAAAATAGGTAGCCGCCTGCGAATGGCTGTACGTTTAAATCGTTGGCGGGAAGCCCGGGAAATTTGGGAAATCGGCTTAAATTTTTCGGTACTCATGTTGTCTGGTGGAGGAAAGAGAGAAGAATACTTGATAGCACTCAGTATGAGAACGATCGCTATATCTGGTATTCATGTATTGGTCCGTCAACCGGAAGTACCGTTGAGAGAATTAGAACGGGCACTCAAATCATTGCTAGAAATGCCAAAAATTCCCCTGCCCATAAACCATCTTAAGAAGACCTTGTGCGAGACAATTCTCAGTCTCATAGCATATCTACCGCATTCCAATAACGTGTCTGACACGCTCTTAGGGATGTATAGGATGGCAATTAAAGACTCCCCCTTTGCAAATAGCCACACTGGTTGCGTACCTGTCGCTCCGTCGGATAATGAAAGTCGATCCGATGACAGGGTATTATCAATGATCCAATTTATGCGGCCTTATGCCGTACATTTGCTGGTGCTTGCGGAATTTTTTAAGAATCATGCGGCACCCATCAATAAACCCGCGACAGTGCGCGAGGCTTGCAAATTAACCAGGATGCTTATCGACCAATGGCAACAGGAGCACTCCCCAGATTATACGGGTGCCTTGGACTGGCCTGAAGAATATGATTTGTTCCTCGATTTGCCTCCGCGCACCGAAATTACCGCACTCGATAAGATTCTTGAAGTGCTAGCGAAACACAATTACTTGCAATTAGAACCCGAATTGCAAGCGAATTTGACCGAGGAAAAAGCGAGGGAATTGATACAAAAAATTGGCAAGGTACCCAACGCGGTAGGTAAATTCATCTTATTTCATTCCGCGGAATTCAGTGTTCCTATTTGGGGTGGTATCCGCAATTCCGAGTTAGAATTGAATGTTGCGATTCTACGCGCGGCGATCAAAATCCATGACATGCGGTTCAAGCGATGTCCTATTCGCTTAGATGAATTGGTTAAAATGGGAATACTCAAGGAACTTCCCCTCGATCCGTTTAGCAATCGGCCTTTTGGGTATTCAGTTGACGAAGGAATCATCTGGAGTGTGGGACGCAATGGTCAAGGGAATGGCGAAATGCCTTCAAAGCCCGAGGATTGGCCCGGTACGAGTGAAGCCTGGAATCAAGAAGTAGAGTCTACTCACAGTATCTATCAAGTGTGGGCAAATGAGTAGATTGCGATTTTGCCATTATCTAAAGCCTTGGAATCTCATCCAGCAAGGATTCAAACACATAGCCGGTGGTATCGCTGCGCTCAACCATCGGCTATGGGCTATGATCCCTGCGGGATCGGAGGGGAAAGCACGCTTAAAAAAATATCAATCGCCTCTCCCCTATCCGGAGGTATCACCGTGCTCAACCACCTGCTAAGGGCTAGCATCCCGCTGGGATGCAGAGGATGGAGAGTATTTAGTTTGACGTTAGTTTTCCTCCCTTTCCGGTGGTATCGCTGCGCTCAACCACCGGCTAAGGGCTGTGATCCCTGCGGGATCGGAGGGGATGCAAACATGTCCTGCACGGCAGGCAGGACCTACATTGAATTCCTGCCAGGCTGGCAGGACCTACTTGCTGCTCTCTATCAATTCGTAATTTGTAATTAACTACGTCACGGTGTAAAATCCTCGTCCCCGTTCAGACCCAGTACAAATTCCGCCAGCAAATCTGCCGCGCGGTCCAGATCATCCAGCGATACAAGTTCAACCGCGCTATGCATGTAACGGTTGGGAATGCTGACCAACCCCGCCGCCACGCCCGCTTTGTTCACTTGCAGCGCGTTGGCGTCGGTCGGGCTAGCACGCCCCATTCCCGCTCGCTGGATAGGAATTTCACGCCTTAATGCGCCATCCAGCAGCCGCTGGACCACCTGATGATTCATGTTGGGGCCGCGAAACACGACCGGTCCCTTGCCAATCGCCACATCCCCTTCTTGCTTTTTCTCGACCGTGGGGCAGTCTGTCGCGTGGGTCACATCCACGGCAATCCCCACCTGCGGGTCGATGCTGTAAGCGGCGGTTTGCGCACCCCTTAGGCCGATTTCCTCCTGCACGGTGCTCACGCTAAAAAGCGCGACTTTCAGCGGATGCGCGGCCGCCCGGCGGAGGGCTTCCACCACCACCCACAGGCCAGTTTTATCATCCATTGCGGGAGAATTCGCGATGTTTCCCCGCATTTTTTGCAGGCCCAGTTGCAGGGTGATGGGGTCGCCGACCTTAACCAGGGATTCGGTTTCGGCCTTGTCCTTAGCCCCGATATCGATCCACAAGTCCTTAAGCTTGGCGACTTGCTTGCGTTCTTCCTCGGTGAGCAAATGGATCGCTTTGCGGGCGATAATGCCCGGGACAGGGCCGCTTTCGGTCCAAATGGTCAAGCGGTGCCCGATCAGGTTTTGCGGGTCCCAGCCCCCAATGGTCTGAAAGTAAATGTAACCCTCGTTATCAATATACTGCACCAAAAAGCCGATCTGGTCGCAATGCCCCGCCAGCATCACCCGCAGCGGCGCGGCGGGGTTTTTGGCCAAAATGACATTTCCATGCAAATCCGTGCGAATTTCATCCGCAAACGGAAGGGCATACTCCCGTACCACCGCTTGTATTTGCTGCTCATACCCCGAAGGGCTGGGCGTGTTCAGCAGGCGTTCTAAAAACTCGAAAGGGGCGGCATCCATAAGGCTTGGCAATAATAATAAAAGTACGTGAAAAGTGACAACCAGGTTTAGCATAACAGTCGGGAACGGTTTTGAAAATTGCGTCCCATTTCCCAAAAAACGCCCAATATGCCGCCACCTTGACGTATTTTGCCGCTGCAAACTAGGATAGGGACAATTGAATCCATATTTTTGCCGCAACTCTTTTTCAGTAAGCAACTTGCCATGACCAAGTCGACCGCTGTGGCCCTGGTGGGCATGGGAACCGTAGGCAGCGGCGTGGCTCGATTGCTGCTCGAGGAAGCCCCGCGCATCGGCCAGCGCGCCGGCCAGCGACTGACGCTCAAGCACGTGGTCGTCAGCGATGGAGAAAAACCCCGCAGCGTCACTTTGCCCGCGGGGGTGCTTTCTACAAAACTGGAAAAAATCACCGCCGATCCAGAGGTCTCCGTCGTCGCGCATTTAGTCGGTGGCCTAGAACCCGCGCGTTCCATCATGTTGGCGCTGCTTGAAAGTGGTAAAGACGTGGTTACCGCTAATAAAGCCCTTTTAGCCGAACATGGGCCGGAAATTTTTGACCGCGCCCGGGCGTTGGGCCGGTCGATCGCCTTTGACGCGGCGGTCGGGGGGGGAATCCCCATTATCACCAACGTCAGCCAGTGCCTAAGCGCGAATCAGATTCTGTCCCTCACGGGAATTCTCAACGGCACCAGCAATTTTATCCTGACTCAAATGGAGGAAGCTGGCGCGAACTATGCCGATGCCGTGGCCGAGGCCCAAAAGCTGGGCTTTGCCGAGGCGGACCCCACGATGGATGTGGATGGGAGCGACGCCACACAAAAAATCGCTATCCTGGCGCATTTGGCGTTCGGAGCACGGATCGATTGGCGAAAAATCGCCCGGACTGGCATTAATACGCTGGAAGTGGCGGACCTGGCCTACGCGCGCGAATTGGGATATCGGATCAAACTGGTGGCGGGGGCGTATTTGCGCAGCAATCGGCTGGAAATTCACGTTTCGCCGACCTTAGTAAAAATTGGCAGTCCGCTGGCTGAAGTGCGCGGGGCTAATAACGCCATCGCCGTTGAAGGGGACGCGGTGGGAAGGCTGTTATTTCATGGTTTGGGGGCGGGACAAATGCCGACCGCGAGCGCGGTCCTGGCCGATATGATCGACATGGTCAATGGCCGGGCCAAGATCACGTTTAACACGTTGGAGTTGTGGAAGCAGCAAGAGGCGACAATTTCGGCCGTGGACTTTGCCCAAGCGACCGGACGGTTTTATATTCGGCTGAGCGTGGCCGACCAACCGGGAGTTTTGGCGGAAATTACGTCCATCTTGGGCAAAAACCTAGTTTCCATCGCCAGTGTCATCCAGCATGACGCGGGCTCGGCGGGGGTGGTGCCGTTGGTCATCATGACCCATACGGCGACCGAAGGGGCAATTTCCACGGCGATCGCGGAGATCGGTAAATTAAACAGCCTCAAGGCCAAGCCTGTGCGGATGCGCGTGCTGGTGTGAATTCCAAGCCCAGAAGTGGAACCTAAGCCACTGAGGCGCAGAGCACGTGGAGAGTTTCACAGAGAAAGCCAAAGAAGCAGAACAATAGCGGAGACGCTCAAATAAATATTCCTGGGTTACAACTCTGAGCATTCTTCTCAGTGAATTCCTCCGTGCTCTTAGTGGCTCAGTCCATACCTCATAGGTTTATCACAGGTCATAGCGACAAAATCTTATCCCTTTAAAATCACTCCCCTATGAAATACGTCATTATCATTCCCGATGGCACCGCCGATGAGCCGCGCCCCGAACTCCATGGCCAAACCCCACTTCAGGCCGCCCGCATCCCGGCCATGGATGCCATCGCCGCCAGCGGTGTCGTCGGCAGTGCCAACAACGTCCCCGCATCGCTCCCGGCCGGTTCCGACGTCGCTTGCATGAGCCTCCTTGGTTATGATCCGCTGGTTTATTTTTCGGGACGGGCGCCGCTGGAGGCCGCCGCCCAGGGAATCAAGCTCGGACCAAACGATTGGGCGGTGCGGTGCAATCTGGTTACGGTGCAAGATCAAACAATGCAAAGCTTTACAGCGGGACATATCAGTAGCGAGGAGGCCCGCGAACTTTTAGCAGCGGCACAAAAGGCTTTAATCGCCGGGCCGGGGGAACCCGCGGGGGCTAGCGATACCGCGCAAGCCAATAAATTTGGGCCGGACTGGGAATTTGTGCCGGGGGTGAGTTATCGTAATTTACTGCTGTATCGCGGCGACCGGCAACCAGCCCCCTTTAGCATGGAGACCCGCACGACACCGCCGCACGATCTGACTGACAAAAGCGTCTTAAATGACTTTCCCCGTGGTCCCGGCAGCCGGGTATTGACCGACCTGATGAGCGCCAGTGTCGAGGTCTTTGCCAATCATCCGGTCAACGCCGCGCGGCTCGCCACGGGCAAGCCCCCCGCGACCAATGTCTGGCTATGGGGGTTGGGCCGGACCCCCGCGCTGCCACCTTTTGCCCAGGCATACGGGGGGCAAAGTGGGGCGATGATCACGGCGGTGGATTTATTGCGAGGGTTGGCGGCGCTGATTGGGTGGGACCGGATCGAAGTGCCGGGAGCGACGGGGTATTTGGATACGGACTATGCGGCCAAGGGGCGATATGCGATTGATGCACTCAAGAAGTACGACGTCGTCTGCGTGCATATTGAGGCGACCGACGAGGCGAGCCACGAAGGACGAACCGATGCCAAGATCGAGGCCCTGGAACGGATAGACGCGGATATTGTCGCCCCCGTGCATGCAGCGCTCAAGGCCAGCGGGCAGCCATACCGCCTGCTCATCACTCCGGATCATCCAACGCCGATCCGGTTAAAAACACACAGCCACGGGGCGGTCCCCTTTGCGGCGTGCGGGACGGGAATTTCGCCGGATGATTATCAGCACTATAGCGAGCCTAACGCCGACCAATCGCCCCTTGCATTTCCCGCCGGGTGGGAGTTGATGGGGTGGTTCTTAGCTAGGGGTTAGGGGACAGGGAAGAGGGGTTAGTGAAGACTGATAAACCGCTTTTACAAGAGCACATTTCACTTTTTGGACTTAGGAGCAAGACATGGCTTCGGACATTCGCAGTTATCGACAATTGATAGTCTGGCAAAAAAGCATGGACGCCGTTGTGAAGGTTTATGAACTTACAAGGGAATTTCCGAATCATGAACTCTATTGCTTAACATCGCAGATCCGGCGGGCAGCTATTTCAATACCTTCCAATATTGCGGAAGGGAACGCCCGCGCTTCTAGCAAAGACTACCTCAATTTCTTGGCGATTGCACAAGGTTCGTTGGCGGAGCTGGAAACACAGCTTGAGCTAGCAAAAAGGTTGCAATATTCCCAGCCGTGGCTCATCGATGATCTGTGTGAACTTTTGACAGAAGTTGACAAAATGCTGGCAGCATTAAGGAATAGCCTACAGCGAAAAAACTAGTTTTCGCCTCTGTCTTTCTGACTGTATCCCCTAACCCCTCGCCCCTGCCCCCTAACCCCTCGCCCATGTCCCTCATCGTGCAAAAATTCGGCGGCACCAGTGTCGCCACGACGGAAAAGATTCTCGCCGCCGCCCGCAAGGCCATTCGCGCCCAGCAGCAGGGCCACCAGGTCGTCATGGTGGTCAGCGCCATGGGGCACGAGACCGACCACCTGTTGGAGCTAGCCCATCAAATCACCGATCAACCCAGCGCGCGGGAACTGGACATGCTGCTATCCACCGGCGAGCAAGTCAGCGTGGCGCTGATGGCCATGGCCATTCAGTCGCTCGGTTCGCGGGCGATCAGCCTGACCGGGGCCCAGATCGGTATCAAGACCGACAGCACCCACACCAAGGCCCGCATTCAAAGCATTTCCACCGAACGGATGCAGCGGCTGCTAAACGAGGGGAATATCGTCATTGCCGCGGGTTTTCAAGGGATCGATGAGGATTTTAACATCACCACTCTGGGCCGCGGCGGCAGCGACACCACGGCGGTCGCGTTGGCGGCGGTGCTCAAGGCCGACTCATGTGAAATTTACACCGATGTGGATGGCGTTTATACCACGGATCCCCGACTGCTCCCCGAGGCCCGTCGGGTCCGGCAAATCAGCTATGACGAAATGCTGGAACTAGCCAGTCTGGGGGCGGGGGTGATGCATAGCCGTTCCATCGAATTTGGCAAAAAATTTGGCGTGCCGATCCATGTACGCACCAGCTTTTCGGACATTACCGGCACGATGATCGTCGCCGATCCAGAATCCCCCAATCAAGCGGTCTGCGGCGCGGCCTTGGTCAAGGACGAGGCGCGGATCACGGTGGAAGGCGTACCCGACCGACCCGGGGCCAGCCTGGCCATTTTTAAGCGAATCGCCGCGGAACGGATTGCCGTCGATATGATCGTGCAAAACATCGGCGCCGAGGGACGCGCGACGATCAGCTTTACCGTCCCCAAGGATGAACTCAAATCCGCCCTGGCACTCACCCAGGCGGCGGCGGACGAACTGGGGGCCAAACAAGTCACCAGCGATGACAACGTGGCCAAAGTCTCGGTCGTTGGCCTGGGGATGGCCAACCAAACCGGCGTGGCAACCAAACTTTTTGCGGCCTTGGCCGCGGCCGGGGTCAATATCCAGGCTATTACGACGAGTGAGATCAAAATTTCGGCCCTCATCGCCCGCGAGCAGGCCCAAACGGCGTTGCGAGTGGCCCATGCGGCGTTTGAGTTGGAAAAAGACCCGCCGGCGCTCAATCCCGAATCGGTGGGAAGACAAAAACGGAACGGCACCACCGCCGAGGATGTCGTGCGGCGGTTGCAGGCGATGGAGGGGCTGGCGATTGACGAAGTGGAGTTAGACGACACGCAAGCCCGCGTGACGGTGAACGCCGTCCCCAACAAGCCCGGCATCGCGGCCAGGTTGTTTGAGGAAATCGCGGCGGCGGGAATTTTTGTGGATATGATCGTGCAGAGTTTTGGCGGGGCGGCGACCGCCACGATCAGCTTTACCGTGCCCCAGTCCGATCTGGAAAAAAGTCTGCAAGTGGCGGAGCGTCTGGCCCGCGAATTTGGGTGCGGCGGCGTGACGAATAGCCCCAAACTGGCAAAATTGTCCGTGTTGGGGATTGGCGTGCGGACCAACACCAGCGTGGCCATGCGGGTCTTTGAATCGCTGGCTAAGGCGGGGATCAACCTGGATATGCTCAGCACCAGCGAAGTGCGGCTAAACGTGGTTGTGGATGGCGCAAACGGCCGCCGCGCGCTCGAGACCCTGCAAAAAGCGTTCGCTGACGCGGTGTAATATTAATCCTCGCAGCTATTAAAATATCTCCTCTGACAACATGCCGGCATGGGTAGAGCGGAAAGGCCAGGAACCGCTGTCCGACTGGCATCGTAGCCCGCATGGTCTATTGTAGCCCGCATGGTCCCCATGCGGAAATGCATTGCCGTAAGCACAGACTCTGCCAAAAAGACTTAACAAATCGATTAGAGCTGCGTTGCGGCATCGGGACGATGCCGACGACGTAGCAGCATGGTTTATCGTAGCCCGCATGGTCCCCATGCGGAAACGCCTTGCAGTCAGCACTGCCCCTGTGCCTAAATGACTTAGGAGATCGGTTAGAGCTGCGTTCCGGCATCGGGACGATGCCGACGACATTACTCGCATGGTTTATCGTAGCCCGCATGGTCCCCATGCGGAAATGCATTGCCGTAAGCACAGACTCTGCCAAAAAGACTTAAAAAATCAATTAGAATTGCGTTGCGGCATCGGGACGATGCCGACGACGTAGCAGCGTTCACAATAACACCGATAAGTTGAATTTTACCCTCCCGATTCGAATCCGGGATAAAGCGCCATCCCTCCGTCCAGATAGATCGTTTGACCGATCAAATAATCCGATTGATCACTGGCCAGCCACGCGGCGCAGCGCCCCACTTCTTCCGGTTCGCCGATGCGCTTGTAAAGTATCAGCTTTTTCAGTTCATCATAGGCCGCGGGCGTACTCCACGCGGGCGTGTTGATTGGCGTGCGAATGGCCCCCGGCGAAATTCCGTTCACCCGTATGCGGTGGATCGCCACCTCTTGGGCCAAGCTCTTTAAAAATAGCAGCGCTCCCCCTTTGGAGGCGGCATAATTCACATGGCCCGCCCAGGGGATCAGGTCGTGAATGCTGCTAATACACACAATTTTTCCGGCGGCCACGGAAATAGCGGGATTAATCCCTTGGCGTTTAAAGATTTTGACCGCCTCCCGCGAGCACAAAAACATGCTGGTCAAATTGACGGCCAGGACGTCATTCCACTGGGCAAGAGTCATTTCGTCCAGCATGGCGTCGTTTTGCTTGCCGGCGTTATTGACCAAAATATCCAGCCGGCCAAACTCGGCCAGGGCCTTGGCAAATAATTTTTCCACGTCTGGCTCTTGCGTGACATTGGCCTGGCAAATGACGGCTCGGCGCCCCAGTTTGGTAATGGCCTCCGCCGTGGCAATGGCCCCTTTTTCGCTGCTATTAAAGTTAACCACCACATCCGCACCGGCCTGGGCGAGGGTGATGGCGATTCCCTGGCCCACACCCGAAGAGGCGCCAGTCACGATAGCCGTTTGACCGGTCAAAATCGGGGGCGCGGGTTGCTGGGGTACTAAAACGGGAAACTGCGCGGTGCTCATGTCTGTCAACAAAAATGATTCTTTGAGGATAAATTAGCTATTTCGCTGGGACGCATTTTAATCCCGCCAGAATCCCTTGGCTATGCCCTGTACCATCTGTTTCCCCCTGGACTATACTAAATTCGCAGGAAACGTGGCAAATGTCAGTAGGTCGACATTGCCGCTGGTGCCCATCCCACTTGTTTCGCCAAGTATATGCCGCGCGTCGGGTTGTTTATACCGTGTTACATCGACCAGTTTTACCCGCGGGTGGGGCTGGCAACCCTGGAATTGTTAGAACGACAGGGCCTGAGCGTGGATTTTCCCCCGGCACAAACCTGTTGCGGCCAGCCGATGGCCAACACTGGTTGTACTGAATCGGCCGCCCCCCTGGCCAAAAAATTTGTCGAAATATTTTCACCGTACGATTACGTGGTCGGCCCATCGGGCAGTTGCGTGGCCATGGTTCGGCATCACTACAAAGACTATTTTCAGGGGGACCCGGCGTATGAAGCCATCAAGAAAAAAACGTTTGAACTATGCGAATTTTTTGTTGATGTGCTGGGAATAACGTCCTTGCCGGGCAATTTTCCCTATCAAGTGGGATTGCATTCCAGTTGTCACGGCCAGCGCGAGTTGCGGTTGTCATCTTCCAGTGAAGTCATGAGCCTCCCCTATAACAAGGCCCGGCAACTGCTGGCGGGCATGACGGGGATCAGCTTTACCCAGTTAGAGCGTCCGGATGAATGTTGCGGCTTTGGGGGGACCTTTGCCGTCAGCGAGGAAGCCGTGAGCTGCATGATGGGGAACGACCGACTTCATGATCATCTCAGCCATGGGACGGAGGTGCTGACCGCCGGGGACATGTCGTGCCTCATGCATTTGCAGGGATTATTGCGTCGGCAAAAAAAGCCCATGCATGTCATGCACGTGGCGGAAATTCTGGCCGGATATCAACCAGTGTAATTACGAATTGTCATTACTCCACTCCTCCAAACTCCACTCCTACCCCTCCAGCATGACATCGCTCGCCATCGTCGATCATCCAAAGAAAGCCGCCGCGTTTGTGGCGGATATCGATCGCGCGCATTGGCATGACCAATCACTTTGGTACGTGCGGATCAAGCGCGACAAGCAAGCCGCTTCGCTGCCGGAATGGGAACTGCTGCGCGAAACGGCATCGCAAATCAAAGCCAATGTCGTGGCGAATCTGGCCGATTATTTAGAGCAATTCGCCAACGAAGCGACCAAGCTGGGGGCCGTGGTCCATTGGGCCCGCGACGCGGCCGAGCATAACGCCATCGTGCTAAATATCTTGCAAAGCCGCGGCGCTCAAAAAATCGTTAAATCCAAATCGATGTTGACCGAGGAATGCCACCTCAATCCCTACCTCGAACGACACGGCATCGAGGTAATCGACACCGACCTGGGAGAGCGGATTGTCCAACTAGCCAAGGAGCCTCCCAGCCATATCGTGCTCCCCTGTATTCATTATAAAAAGGAAGAAATCGGCGAACTCTTTCACGAGCATCTGGGAACAGACAAAGGGGCCAAAGACCCCAAATACCTGGCGGAAGCGGCCCGCCAGCATCTGCGGGAAAAATTTTGCGGCGCGGACGCGGGCATCACCGGCGTAAACTTTGCCATAGCCGAGACCGGCGGCTTTGTCGTCTGCACCAACGAGGGAAACGCCGATCTGGGCGTCTCCCTGCCAAAACTGCATATCGCCTGCCTGGGGATCGAAAAACTGCTCCCCCGCGCGGCGGATTTAGGCGTGTTTTTGCGATTGTTGGCCCGGTCCGCGACCGGCCAGCCGATCACCACCTACAGCTCGCATTTTCATGGCCCCCTGCCGGGGGGGGAACTGCACATTGTCCTGGTGGACAACGGGAGGACGGATATCGCGGCCAATCCCGATTTTCGCCGCTCACTCAACTGTATCCGCTGTGGAGCGTGCATGAACACCTGCCCCATTTATCGACGCAGCGGGGGCCATAGTTACGAAGCCACCGTTCCGGGACCGATCGGCTCGATCCTGGCCCCGGCGCGCGATTCGGCCAAGTACGCCACCTTGCCCCATGCTTGCAGTCTGTGCGGATCGTGTAGCGACGTCTGTCCGGTCAAGATCGACATTCACCAGCAGTTGCTTACCTGGCGAAAGGAAATTGCCGCGCGAAAGCAACTAAAATGGTCTAAACGGCTGGGGATGCAACTCACCGGCTGGGTGTTTCAGCATCCTTGGTTGTATTCCACCCTGGGAAAAATGGCGCGGTGGACTTTGCCGTGGATGCCCCGGTTTATGCTCTATCATGGTCTTAACCCCTGGGGCAAGCAGCGTGAACTTCCCTCCGCGCCCCCCCAGAGCTTTCGCGAACTGTATGCCCAGCGGCAAAAACAGCAAGCAAACGGGGGTTCCGTAACACCCCAACCGTCTCCTCATTCCCCTCCCAGCGTTTATAGCGCGTCGTCTAAAGTAAATTGACATGGGCCTGCCGGATACGAATTCTGCTAAAAACGCCATCTTGGGGGCGATCCGGGCGATTAATATTCCTCCCGCGCCGTTGCCTCCGTTGCAGCGGTCGGAATGGATTACTTATCCCGATCCCGCGGCACAATTCGCCATCGTACTGGCCAGCATTGGCGGTACGTGCGAAACAGTGGCCGATACGGCGGAACTGAACGAGAAATTACGGCATTTACCCGCGTTCACAACCGCCCGGCAGATCGTCAATCTTGTGCCACATGTGAACTTGCCCGCCGAACACCTCTTAAAAGAACAGGAAATTGCCGATCCCCATCATCTGGTCGATGTGGATTTGGCGATCATGCCGGGGGAATTTGCCGTTGCCGAGAACGGCGCCGTCTGGTGCGTCACCCGTCACTTGCGGCATCGAGTGTTGTACTTTATCACCCAGCATTTGGCGCTGGTTGTTCCGCGGGAACAAATCGTGCATAACATGCATCAAGCGTACGAGCGGTTAGCATGGGGCCAGGCCGAATTTGGGCTATTTTTGGCCGGTCCGTCTAAGACCGCCGATATCGAGCAATCCCTTGTCATCGGGGCCCATGGCGCGCGATCATTGACGGTTTTTTTGGTTTGAGTCGGCGTTGCCTTTCAGCGAAAAGATTTTCGTGGCCATAGCGTTGAAGGCTGGCGAGTCCGCGACTTGGTTATTCTTAGGTTGTGAAAGATGCCAAATTCTGTTAATTATCATCTACGGTAGATTTTTTTGACACTTTGCGGATATCGACGGACGTATTTCTATGGCGGAATTGAACGTATCGGCTCAAAACTTGTGGCGGCAATTACGGGGTGATTTGCTGCCGTCGCTGGTCGTCTTTTTAGTTGCGCTCCCGCTCTGCATGGGGATTGCGATCGCCTCGGGCGCGCCGATTCAAGCGGGACTGATCACCGGCATCGTGGGGGGAATTGTGGTTGGTTCGCTGGCCGGATCGCCGTTGCAAGTGAGCGGCCCCGCCGCGGGGCTGTCGGTGATCGTGCTCGAAATCATTCAAAAAAGCGGGCTAGAGCTGTTGGCCTTTGCAGTGTTGGCCGCGGGTCTGGTGCAGATTGTGGCGGGAGTCTTAGGCACCGGGCGATGGTTCCGCGCGGTTGCTCCGGCGGTGATCCAGGGAATGCTCTCCGGTATTGGTATTCTTATATTTGCCAGTCAATTCCATGTGATGATTGATGATACGCCCCCTGGCACGGGTCTGCAAAATTTGCTGGCCATTCCCCAGGCGGTGCTTAAGGGGTGGTCCCTTCCCTCTACCACGGGGGATCCGGCCCAATCCCGCTTGCAGGCGTCGATCTTGTCACAAGTCGCCAAACTGCGTGATGAGCAACAAACACTGTTACGCCTGGTCGAAAAGCAAGTGCAGGACCGACTGGCGGCTCTGACATCTCCCTCTCATACCGCTGAAGATCCGGCCCGTCAAGCTGAGCAACTAGCCGAGTTGCGCGCACGACAAGAATCTCTGATCAAGCCGCTCGAGCAAATCCAAAATCTGGCCGCCGAACAAAAATTCATCCCCCAAACCGATAAAACCGACTTTAATACACAACTTGCCGCCGCGCTGGCCGCCACCCATGAGTCCCAGGCGGCTCTGGCAGCGGCACAGCCCGTGCCGGAGGACCTCTTACGCACCCAATACGCCGCGCTGACCGCGCTGCGCGGCACCGCCGCATCCCTCAAGAACCACCCCTGGGCGGGAAAGATTGGCGTGCTC
This sequence comes from Pirellulales bacterium, assembly GCA_033762255.1. NCBI lineage: Bacteria > Pseudomonadati > Planctomycetota > Planctomycetia > Pirellulales > Pirellulales bacterium. The sequence continues at coordinate 38,978 of JANRLT010000028.1, forward strand.
ACCATTTTAATCATGTTGGGTTGGGGCCTATTAAAAAAGACACCGCTAGGGATCATCCCGGGGCAGTTGATTTCGGTGGTGGCGGCGGTGGCGGTGGCGTACATCTGGCAACTTCCCGTCCAGTATGTCACGATTCCTGAAAATATGTTGGCGGGAATTCGCTTGCCCGACTGGACGGGCTTTACGGAACTGGATGGCTATGAATTGATTCAGGCGACGATCACCATTGCGATCGTGGCCAGCGCCGAGACGTTGCTTTGTGCCACCGCCGTCGACCAAATGCATACCGGCCCCCGGACAAACTATGACCGCGAACTGATGGCCCAGGGGGTGGGGAACACCATCTGCGGTCTGTTATCGGCCTTGCCCATGACGGGCGTGATTGTCCGCAGCGCGGCGAATGTGCAGGCGGGGGGTAAAACGCGCTTTTCGGCGATTTTGCATGGGGTTTGGATCTTGGTCTTTGTCGCTTTCCTGAGCAACGTGCTGCAATTGATTCCCACATCCGCGCTGGCCGCGATCTTGGTTTACACCGGTTATAAGCTGATGAACTTTAAGGTCGTTAAGGAACTGGCCAAATTTGGCTGGGGAGAAGTCGCGATTTATATTATCACGGTTCTCTTGGTCGTGTTTGTGGATTTGCTCACGGGAGTCTTGGTGGGGATGGGATTGTCCGCAACCAAACAACTTCTAAAATTCAATTCGTTTACACCCCAATATCGACAGCTAGACGACCACACGGCGGAACTGGAATTGCACGGGGCGGCGACGTTTCTCAAGTTGCCCCAACTGGCGGCGATTTTGGAGAAAGTGCCGGGGAACACAACCTTGCATGTCGATATTGATGGACTCTCAGAGATTGATCATGCTTGCTTTGAACTATTGATCAATTGGCATAAGCAGCATGTGGGGCAGGGGGGGCACCTGGTGTTGGATTGGGACCGGCTGGCGGCGGACTTTGCCCCCCGCGCGCCAATCCCCAACGGCAACGCTAGCTAAGGAAGCACAAGAAGCTGCAAAGACAGTTTTACTTTAAGAAGCAACAGCAGAGGCAAAAATAGATTTGCCGTAAGAACTTTAAGAATTGCATAAAGCCAAAAAGAAAAATTAATCCGCGTCTGCTATAACAAGTGCATGTCCGCAACGCCGACCACGCTTTTCCCTTTGCCGATTGACGACATCCTGCCGGATGTCCTGGCGGATTTACGGCGTGTCCCTAATCTGGCCCTGGCCGCTCCCCCCGGAGCCGGCAAGTCCACGCGCGTCCCGCCAGCTATTCTCCACCATGTGCTCAATGCAACTGATAAGCTGCTACTTCTGCAACCACGGCGGTTGGCCGCGCGGGGTTTGGCCGATCGCATCGCCACAGAACAGCAATGGCGGCTGGGGGAGGAAGTTGGCTACCACGTGCGCTTTGAACGCCGCGCGCAACGCTCCACGCGGCTCATCGTGCAGACGGACGGAATGTTCCTGCGGTATCTGGCCGACAATCCCTGGCTAGAAGGGGTCGGCGCGGTGCTCTTGGACGAATTTCACGAGCGCAGCCTGAATATCGACCTGGCCTTAGCCCTGTGCCGCCGCGTCCAAGCCGAGTATCGCCCCGACCTGCGGATTGTGGTCATGTCGGCCACGTTGGATGTCGCGCCCGTGGCGGCGTTTTTGCCAAATTGCGCCATCCGCCAATCCGCGGGACGGACATTCCCCGTGGAAATTCATCACCAACGTTTAGTCGATTCCCGCCAGTGGCAAACAGCGATTTGTGCCACGGTCCGAGATACCGCCGTCCGGACCCCTGGCCATGTGCTGGTGTTTTTGCCTGGGGTGGGGGAAATTCTAGCTTGCCAGCGCGAACTGCGAAGCTGGGCGGAAGCGGAGAATCGCCTGCTTTTGCCATTGTATGGCGACTTGCCGCTGGAACGACAAGCGACGGTTTTGGCTCCCGCCGACCGGCAAAAAATCATTCTTTCCACCAATGTGGCCGAAACCTCGCTCACGATCGATGGCGTCACCGCCGTTATTGACCGCGGCCTGGCGCGCGTGCTGCGGCAAAACCCCGCCAGCGGCATCAATCAACTTCAGCTCGAACGAATCAGCGCCGCCTCCGCCACCCAACGCGCTGGACGTGCCGGTCGAACCGGACCAGGGGTATGTATCCGCCTGTGGAGCGAATCCGAACAACGGGGGCTGGCCGAATTTGACACGCCGGAAATCGAGCGTGTGGAACTGAGCGGGGCCGTACTGCAGGTCTTGGCCTGGGGAGAAAACGACGCCCAGGCTTTTCCGTGGTTTAGCCCCCCACCCGCGGCCAAAATAGAGCAAGCGTTGCAACTCTTACGGGCTTTGGGCGCTCTCGAGATGGGGCAACGGCTGACGCCGCTGGGCTGGCAAATGTCACGTTTGCCGCTGCAACCCCGTCTGGCGCGATTGCTCCTGGCCGGGAAAGAATGGGGAATGAATCAACCCGCGGCATTATTGGCGGCATTGTTGGCCGAGCGAGATCCCTTTGCCATGAACAGTGGCCGTCCGGGAGAAACAACTGGGCAGTCCAACATCCGACCACTCCGCCAGCCCGCGCGTAGTGGCCATGTTTCCCGCTCGGATGTGTTGGACCGGTATGAGGAACTGCGGGCTTGGGCACAACGTCAATCCGGCGGCGATTTTTGGCAAGGACAAATCAACCCCCAAGCGGCAAAAGCAATCATTCGCGCCAGCGAGCAATTACAACGGCAACTAGACGATCTAGCGGAAATCGACACGCCCACGGGCGCACCCGTCACGGATGAGGAAGAAGCGCTGTTGCGGCTAATTTTGACGGCGTTTCCCGACCGTGTCGCCCGGCGGCGCGGACCCCGCGACAGCCGCGCGCTTTTAGTTGGCGGGCGGGGAGTCAAATTACTTTCCAGCAGCGCGGTGCAAGATGCGGAGCTCTTTGTCTGCGTGGATATGCAAGAGACCGGCGGCAGCGAAGCGCTCGTGCGGCAAGCTTCGGCCATCGAAGAATCGTGGTTGGATAATTCTCTTTTGAGCGAGTCAACAATTCTCTCCTTTGATGCCACCCGCGAACGAGTGATCGCGCTGCGGGAACGCCGCTACCTGGACCTGCCGCTTGCCGCCGCCCCGACTAGCATTCCAGAGGAATTGCGCCCTGCCGCGTCCGAGTTATTAGCAGCACAGGCCCGACTAGATCCCCGCCAAGTCCTGGCCGCCACGGAAAATCTGACGACGTTTGAACTGCGATTGGCAACCTTGCGCCGGGCCATGCCGGAACTGAATTTACCCGCGATCGACGACTCTTTTTGGCAAATTCTGCTGCCGGAACTATGCATGGGCCTGAGCAGCTTTGCGGAATTGCGCCAATTGCCCCTCTTGGACCGTTTACGCCAGCACTTGGGTTATGATAAATGCGTGCTGCTTGACCGCGAAGCCCCGGAAAAACTGACGGTCCCCTCCGGCAGCCGAATAACACTGGAATATTCCGCCGAACAACCCCCGATTTTAGCAGTGCGCATTCAGGAACTGTTTGGCCTGCGGGAAACTCCCCGCATCGCCGGTGGGCGGTTGCCGGTGCTGTTGCATCTGTTAGGGCCAAACTTTCGCCCCCAGCAGGTGACGGGCGATCTGGCCAGCTTTTGGAAAAACACGTATCCCGAAGTCAAAAAAGAGCTTAAGCGGCGTTATCCCAAACATTCCTGGCCCGATGATCCGCTGACGGCGACGCCAGAACGCAAGGGTGGTGGTCGGGGGTGGTAGACACCCCAGCCATCCTCGTCCGGCGGACGGGGACCTACACTACTTGTCCCGTCCGGCGGACGGGGACCTACTACTCCAGCAACATTATCTAAACCATTTTACATAAACACTTTAAGCCTGCCTTTTCGCAACTCTTGCCGAACGGTAGGATGATAAAAACATCCCCCACAACTTGGATTTGCCTATGACACCCGTGGATGCACCGCTCGATTGCCTGGCCGTGGGGGCGCACCCCGACGATGTGGAGATTGCCTGCGGCGGCACGCTGGCCAAACTAGCCCTACAAGGGTACCGCGTGGGCATCGTCGATTTGACCGATGGCGAGCCGACACCGCACTCGCCGGGGCCGGATGCCCGTCTGGCGGAGGCCAAAATTGCCGCCGAGACCCTAGGCGTGCAGGTGCGGATCCAACTCAACCTGCCTAATCGTCGGTTATTCGACTGCTTTGAGGCGCGGGTGGCATTGGCCAAGATTTTTCGCCGTTATCAACCCCGGCTGGTCCTAGGGATGTTTGACAAGACGCCGCTCGCCTCCCCCGACCATTATCAGGCGGTGCAAATCACCGACGCGGCGATTTTTTATTCGCGGCTGTCCAAATGGGATGAGGCATTTGACGGCCTGCCGGTCTTTCACGTCCCGGCGTACATGTATTATTCCCTGACCTTTGGCACGGTCCCGTTAGTCGGCGCGGGGGGGCAAATTGTCGTGGATATTGCCGACACCCTGGATACCAAACTGCGGGCCATCCAGTGCTATCAGACGCAGTTTTCGCACAAGCCGGGAATTATCGAACGGGTCCGGGCCCATGCCGTGCAGCAAGGACACACCGCGGGCGTACCCGCCGGAGAATTACTGCTCTGCCCGCGAATGCTGGCGACCAATGACCTGATGGGACTGCTGTTTGGCGGGAGCAAGGGGGAGGGGTAAGGGGTTAGGGGAGAGGGGTTAGGGGGAAGGAGAGTGGGGAACGAGTGTAGGAATAACAAAGCCGCCGATGGTATCGGCGGTCTAGGATGCGGGATGCGGTAATTTTGGTTAGCCGCAACGTTCAGCGGAACGTGGTCACAATTCGTAATTGTATTTCGTAATTTTGCCATTCACCCTATGAAAAATCCCTGGCGGCGTTTGCGAAACGGAGCGATTGCCCTGGCAGTCTTGCTATTTTTCGCCACCGTCGGATACAAATTGCTCCGCCCCGACGACAGCTGGCTCGACTGCCTGTACATGGTCGCGATCACCGCCGGGACAGTCGGTTATGGAGAACATAGCGATGCCCCGGACGCCGAAAAATTATTTACTATCGTGGTCATACTTACCAGCGTGACCGCTGTCGCGTACATCTTTGGCAGCTTTGTCCAAATTGTGACCGCGGGGGAACTTCAACGGGCCTTGGGCCACATGCGCATGACGAGGGAACTCCAAAAACTCAACGGACATGTGATCATTTGCGGCGGTGGTCGCGTGGGGGAACTGCTTGCGGAAGAGCTAGCCCGGCATGATGACGATTTTGTCGTTATTGACCGGGATCCCCAGCGGTTGCAAGAACTGCGCAGCCACAAATGTCTGACCGTCGCCGGGGACGCCACGTTGGAGGAAATCCTGCTACAGGCTGGCGTGCAACGGGCCAAAAGCCTGGTTTCCGCCCTGCCGCATGACGCGGAAAACGTGTTTATCACGTTGACCGCACGCAATCTGAACCGCGACCTGCAAATTATCGCCCGCGCCGAACAGCCAACCACCTACAAAAAACTCTTGCAAGCCGGGGCCAATCGTGTGGTGATGCCAGCTACCATCGGCGCTCAGCGCATGGCGGCGATGATCTCGCGCCCTTCGACCGTCGAGTTTTTAGAGTTAGTCGCCGATCGCAGCGTCCTGGACGTGGAACTGGATGAATTTGTCATCTCACCCAATAGCCCGCTCGTGGGAAAAACGCTGGGAGAGTCCGGCACCCGCCGACAGTATGGCCTGCTCATGGTTGCCGTCAAACGCAAAGTCGGCGCGCTCATCTTTAACCCGGACTCTGATTATGTATTTCAGCCGGAAGATGTCGCGATTGTCATGGGCCGGACGGAGGATATCCAAAAATTTCGCCAGGAATTGATTTAGTCCCTCCAAAAATCGTTTCTTTGCCAATTGCGGGATTTTGCCGTCGTGGATTCTGCTACGCGCTGATTTTCACGGCGATTTGAAATCCGGGCGGTTTTGATTCGTGGCCCCTATACGCTTGCAGGTTTCCAAGAAAGATAGAATTGAGTCAATCGATGTCACAAACGCGTTTCTTGCCGCGTAACACCAACCAGGTACGCGGCCTCGCCCAATACGCCATAGACTTTCTGCATCTCCCTCTCCCCCCGGGAGTGGGCCGGGGTGAGGGTTCCACAGCTCTCCCTCTCCCTCCAAGAGAGGGCCGGGGTGAGGGGCCTCCCGCTTCTTTTTCAATAACTGATTCTCCTGACAACGGTCCTTCGCGCCGTGTCTTGGACTTGGTCGAAAAATTCTTCCTCGACAGTCTGCTGTGCGGTGTGTCGGCCTTGGCGGCGGGGACCAATGCTCCCACGATTTTGCGGGCCGAAGCTCTTGATTATCCCGCCCTCAATCCCGCGCGGGGGGCAACCCTGTTTGGTTCTAGCACCCTCGTGCATCCAGAAAAGGCTGTCCTGGCAAACTGTGCCGCCGTGCGAGAATGGGACAGCAATGGCACTAACTTTGGCTATGACCCCGCGCGGGGAAATACCGCGGGAGAATTTGGTCATAATGACTTTTATCCCGTTGTGGTCGCTGCCGCCCAACAATGTGGCTGGAACGGCCCTCAATTATTACGGGGAATGCTGGCTCTGGATGAAATCCGTGGCCGCCTCGCGGAGGTTTTTTCCCTGAAATCCCATAAAATCGACCATGTGGTCCACGGGGCAATCGCCTCCGCCGTGGTCTATGGCGCGGCCTTGGGTTGCACCGTGGACCAGATAGAGTCGGCGGTGGGCCTGTTTATCGCCCATGCGATCCCGTTTCGGGCAATCCGCCACGGCCAGCAGCTATCCGACAGCAAGGGGGCCTCCGCGGCGATTAGCACGGAATTGGCCATCCAGGCGGTGCACCGCGCGCAGCGGGGATTTGTGGGTCCGGCGGATATCTTTCGTAATCCCGAGGCGATCTTTTGCCTGTTTGAACGGCCAGCGCGGCAGGGAGAAAGCCCGTTTGACTTGGAATTAGCCTTGAGCGGCGACGATTTTGCCATCGCTGGCATGCACTTTAAGCTGGGCCTGTACGAGCACCAATCGGCGGGAGCGATTCAAGGAGTCTTAGATCTGTTGGCGGCGGAACCAGGGTTGCTGGACAGCGCGGACGCGATCAGCGAAATTTGCGTGACGATTTACGAACCCGCTTATCACATTATTTGCGATCCCTACAAATGGCGTCCCGCCACGCGGCAAAGCGCGGATCATTCCTTGCCGTATATCATTGCCACATTACTGCGAAAAGCGCTGGAACAGCGAACGGCGGATTGGCAAACCCTGATGCTCTTGCCAGAGGATTACTCGACCGTGGCTCTAGGGCACCCCGTGACCCGCGCGTTGATGGAGCGCGTCAAGCTGGAGCATGGCGGGGCAGAATTTGACCGCCGCTATCCCGAAGGGATTCCCACGCGAGTGGCGATCGCGCATCGGTTATTAGGAACACTGCAAAGCGAGTTGGTCATGTTTCCGACCGGCCATGCGCGGAACACCGCAGCGCCGCTGGCGGATTTGTTGGCTTACAAGTTCCACGCGTTGGCCAGCATGGCATCCGGCCAGCCCGGAGAGTTGATCGCGCGGCTGGGAAACATCGCCGGAAAATCCTCGACAGATGTGCGGGCGCTGTATGACTTTCGCATTCATGGCATGGAGTAAGCTGCCTGTTCAAAGCCACCGAGGCACAAAGACCACAGAGGGTTTCACCGAGAATACAAGAGATACACGCGGGGAGCTAAAATCAACCAGGAACTTTCATTGTCATTTGAAATCTAAAATCCCAGATTTGAGTTATGGGAATTGAGATTTATTTTAGGTGTGAATGACTATTCGAATTTAATAGGACAAACTATGTAGAGTTGTTCAACCTTATTCTTGTCTGTGAATTCCTCCGCATCCTCAGTGCCTTTGTGGCTTAACCAGATTGTGACTGGAAATCCATTACCTGATAGTCACCAGCATGTCTCCCCCTTTTGGCATTCTGAATTTACACAAGCCCGCGGGGCAGACCTCGCGGCAGGCGCTGGATCGTGTGACGCGGCTGTTTCAGCCAGCCAAGGTCGGCCACGCGGGGACGCTCGATCCCCTGGCCACCGGCGTGCTGGTGGCTTGTGTCGGCCAGGCCACGCGCCTGATCGAAGCGGTGCAGAATATGCCCAAGACCTACCTGGCCGACTTTTTGCTGGGCTGTCACAGCGAGTCTGATGATATCGAGACCCAGGTGACCAAGCTCGAAAACGCCGCGCGGCCAACGCCAGCGGAATTAGCGGAATTGCTGCCCCGGTTTGTGGGGGAAATTTTGCAAACACCGCCGCAATATTCCGCCATCAAAGTGAACGGCCGCCGCGCTTATAAAATCGCCCGCAAAGGTCGTGTTGTCAAATTGACGGCGCGGCCCATCATGATTCATCAACTACGAATCACGCATTATGAATTTCCGCGGTTGCAATTGGAAATACAGTGCGGGTCCGGCACGTATGTGCGGGCCTTGGGCCGGGACTTGGCGGCGGCGGCGGGAACCTCGGCCGTCATGTCCGCGCTGATACGGTCGGCCATCGGCCCCTACCACCTGAGCGGCAGCATATTACCTGACAATTTAACCTGCCAAAACATTCACCAAGTCCTGTTACCAGCGCAAACGGCCCTGCCAAAGTCGCCACGCGTAACACTGACAGCCGCGGAAATGCGACAAATCTTGGATGGGCAATCGCTGTGCCAATTACAAAATTCGCTGACACCTCCAACCCCCGCCGCGACCATCATGGCGGAGGATGACCAGGGGCGGTTGTTTGCAATTTTACGACAAGAGGGTGGAATTTTCACCGTAAAAATGGTTTTTCCCCCCGCCGAGATGCTGCCTCTGTCGGCCAGGGGAGAAAAATAAAATTTCACGGCAGAGCCCTTTTCCCTAGGCAAAGCGGGCGGGATGCGTTATCAAAAGGGAAATTAGCGGTAACATAACGCCATCAATTTCGCTACCACATGGAAGCGTGGCTTACACTTTGATTCCTCATTAGGAGTGTGTGATGAAACAGAACAACGGTATTCAATGGTTGCGTCAGTCGTGGTTGGTAAGTCTGGCGCTCGGATGCGTGATGACGCTGGCCGTGGGTTGTGGCGGCGGTGGTGGTAAAGCGGGGGGCGGGGGAACACCGGTAAAGGCTAGCTTTCCCGATTCACCTGAAGGGACCGTCAAATTGCTGATGGACTCCACGGCTGATGGAGATCTAGAGGTCTTTTGGCAGGCTCTCCCCGCCAAACACCAGGGGGAAGTCAAGGAAGTGATCAAATTGTTTGCCGACAAGGCCGATCCCGAATTGTACGACAAGGGGATGGCGCTGGTGGGTAAATTGGTTGCCACGGCCAAGGACAAAAAGGACTTTATCCTGAATAGCTCGATGCTGAAGCAAGGGAAAATCGATCCCAAAGACGCTAGTGCCGCTTTTGATGCGATCACCGGAATGCTGGAATCGATCACCACCAGCGATTTGAAGACTGTTGCCGGGTTAAAGACCCTCGACCCCGAGGCGTTCCTGAATGACTTTGGCAAGGGGATGACCACCTCGTTTGCCAATATCCAAAAGTTGCAAACGCAAGCTGGCAAAGCGGATCCCCTGGCCGCCATGAAAAACGCCAAAATCTCAGTAAAGGATAAAACCGCCGACAAAGCGACTGTGGTCGTGGAACAAGAAGGCCAGGAACCCTCCACATCCACCTGGATCAAGGTGGAAAGCAAGTGGCTTCCCGAATCGATGATGAAGGACTGGGACAAAAGCATGGCCGATGCCAAGCAACAAATTAGTTCTATCAAAATTGAGCCGGATCAAAAGAAAATGGCCTTAACCCAAATCGAATCCGCCAATCAATTGGTCGATTCCTTTGCCAAGGCAAAAACCCAAGAAGAATTTGATGGTGCGCTGCAGGGTGCCATGTTCCAAGCCATGATGATGGCCGGTCCCCTGATGGGTGGCGGGGCTGGTCCGGATAACGGCCCTCCAGGGGACTTTGGACCCCCACCGGGCAACTTTGGGCCGCCTGGTGATTTTGGACCTCCGGGCGATTTCAAATCAAATGAAATTCCCCCGCCAGATTCAAGTTCCGCTCCTCCCGCCGACTCCGGTGACGCTACTCAGCCCGAGAGCTCCACCAGCGGCGATAAGTAGTGGATGAATCGGGCCTTTGGCCCGCAGCGGCATTCTGGCGAATGCCATGATGGCTCCGTAGCGGAACTTGCAAAAGTTCCACGATTTAAAACCGTAGCGGAACTTGCAAAAGTTCCGCTACAACTTTGCGCAAGTTGCAAAAAGTTCCGTGCGATTCGACCAATAGCGGAATTTGCAATAATTCCCTGGGCTTTGAAATCGCAATACTCGGCATACTGGCGAATGTGGCTACGATTAAAATTACTGGCGAATACCGCGACGCCGCTATACCTCCTCATCTTCTTCCAGATCTTCCTCATCACAATCTTCCTCCTCTTCCCATTCTTCGGCCTCATCCTGTTCAGCCACGTCGTCATCCTCTTCGCTGTCAGTCTCGTCGTAGTAATCGGTGCTGTTTTCTTCCGCAATTTCCGCTGTGGCTGGGTCGTCAGCTAACATTTCATCTTCCTCAGTGAAGGATGAATCTCCGGCGGGATCCAGTTCTTCCCAGGGGGTTGGCTGATAGCTAGTCCGACTACAATTTAGGTCACGCGTGCTGATACTGCCCAGTGGCTGTGCCGCCAGTTCGGCCACTTTGGGCGTGCCCAATGGTTCGCTCGCGGCCGATTGATGGGAGGAATGAATTTGGAATTTCCGTCCTCCCGGTCCGGCAAGAGCGCTGTTGGATACCGTTTCACGGGGGGGTGGAGAAATTGGCCGCGCGTGGGGGAGCGCGTTTTCTCGCGGCGCGGAACCTGGCAAGGGCATGACAGTCGCCTGGCGGATGGGGCCCCGCGGACCTCCCCCCTCGCCACCATTCTGGCCCCGTCCGTCTGCTGGATGATCCCCTCCACCCGCTCCGCCATTAGAAAAGCGTTCCGGGAGGATTCGATTCGCTTTGGGAGGGTTAGCGGTGGTTTTGGCAACTGGCGAAGGGGCAACCGTGGCAGGGGTTTCAGTTTCATTCCCCATCAGTTCATTCCACTGTTCGATCGTTAGCAGCACCTCGCGGGCGTTGGAGCCGTTGTACTCGCCCACGACCCCGTCTTCGGCCATAAAGTCGACCATGCGGGCCGCGCGGCCATAGCCGATTCCCAGCGCCCGTTGCAACAGCGACACGCTGCCGCGCCCTTCGCGAATGACAATTTCAACCGCTGACTCGTACAAGTCGTCGCGGCTTTTGATTCGCTCGCGGACGTCGCCGGTTTGCTGATCCTTGCTTTTGAGTTGGACCAGTTCCTTCACAAACTCTGGCTCGCTGGTGCCGACAAAGTCCACCACGCGATTAATTTCGTCATCGCTCAGGTACGTCCCCTGTCCGCGCAACAAATTGCTGGTGCCGGGCCACAAAAACAGCAAGTCACCATTGCCCAGAAGTTTATCCGCCCCCATTTCGTCCAGCACCACGCGGCTATCCGTCCGGCTAGCGACCTGAAAGGCGATCCGCGCGGGCAAGTTCGATTTAATAAGCCCCGTGATGACATCCACGGTCGGCTTTTGCGTGGCCAAGATCAAATGGATGCCGACCGCCCGGCTTTTTTGGGCCAGCCGGATGATATGCTGTTCGACTTCCTTGCCGGCGGTCATCATCAGGTCCGCCATTTCGTCCGCCACAATGACAATAAACGGCAGCGTCCGGGGAATGCTGGCCCATTCCTCTTCATTTTCGGGACGCAAGCGGTCGCGAAGTTCTTCATCCCCCAGTTGATTATAGACCGAAATATGCCGCACCCCCGCGCGGGCCAAGAGCGCGTAGCGTTCCTCCATTTTCTCGACCGCCCAAGCCAAGATCGCCTCGGCTTTGCGCATGTCGGTGACGACGGGATGCATCAGATGCGGCAGTTTTTTGTACGGGCTGAGCTCGACCATTTTAGGGTCGATCATCAGCATTTTGACCTCGTCGGGGCGGCGGGTCATCAGCATCGAAACGATAATCGAATTCAGGCAGACGCTTTTTCCCGTGCCTGTCCGTCCCGCGATCAGCAAATGCGGCAACGTCGTCAAATCAACCGTCAGCGGATTGCCCGCAACGTCCTTTCCTAAAAAGATCGGGATTTTCATCTTTTTGGATTTGCCGTTGGTCTCCTCGATGACCTCGCGCAGACGGACCAACTGCCGCTCGTTATTGGGGACCTCGATCCCCACGGTGTTTTTGCCGGGGATCGGCGCGACAATCCGCACGCTGGGAACGCGCAGGGCAATCGCCAGGTCATCCGCCAGGTTGGTAATCTTGGCTAGACGCAACCCGGCTTCCAACTCGACCTCGTACTGGGCGATGACCGGCCCAGTCTCGATTTCGACCACTTTGACGTTAAAACCAAAGTCGGCAAACGTCTTTTCGATTTGCTTGGCCTTGACGCGGACTTCTTTTTCGTGCTCTTCCTTATAAACGGCTTCGTTGGGCAAGAGCAGTTCGATCGATGGCAGTTCATACTCGGTCGCGTTGGTCTGGCGGCTGGCGGCCTCCAACTCTTGGATCACCCGGTCACGGTCGGCGTTTTTGAGGTTTTTTATCGGGACCGGCGCGGCGGAGGGTTTGGGCGTGTTGCCAGCCGTCGCGGGAGCAATAGCGGTGGTCGCCACCGTAGAATCGACTTCGTCGGTTGACTCCTCGGCGGTTTCTTCCAATTCCTCGCTTTCCACTTCTTCCGTCAATTCTGCTACAGCGGGCGGGGACTGTTTGACCGCTTTGCCGCGGATTTTGATTGCCGGATCGGATATTTCGGTCTCTTCCCGAGTTACGGCGGGATCAAGTTCCCGCGCGGGTTTCGATTTGAGATTGACCTTTGGCGGGGGGGCCTCGCCAGACGCCGCGGCTAGTTCTTCCGCGGCCAGCTCCACATCGGTCGCGGGGCGCTTCGGCCTGTTAGCCAGCATCCGACTGGTCAAATTTCCCGAAACTTGCAACGATTTTCGCCCCACCACGGCTAGCCCCTTGGCCGGTGGCCCCATGATCAATGCCGCCAGGCGGACCAGCACATAATCGGTGCACAGTAGCAGTCCGGCTATAATCATGCTGAGGGTAAACAGATACGAACCGACACTGGCAAAGTGGCTTTCCAGCCAACCCCGTCCGGCAGCCCCCAAAATTCCCCCCGGCCCAATCAACGGTCCGTTCCACGCGGGAGAAACCAGCGCGCTGAGCGTGCAAATGCCCGCCAGGGCCAGCGTCCAGCCAATCGCCCGCAGCCACGGTTCGGTGATTTCGTAACGGGCCAAGAGGAACAAATCCAGCACCACTAGCGACAACAGCAAAAAATAGACGCCCAGGCCAAAGTTGGTAAACAACCGGTCCGCCGCGTAGGCCCCCACCCAGCCACAGGCGTTGTGAATTTGTGCGGATTGGGGGAAGGTGGCGGTCTGGGGGGGGTCAGTGGGGGAGTAGCTAAAGATGGCCAAGCCCAAGAAGATGCAAACGACCAGGAGCGCCAGGGCAAAGAGGTCCCGCTTGGGATTGCGTGGGGAAATCATGGGTCGCGCTGTATAAATTACCAGATTTGGTGGGGGCGCGTCCCTGCCCAGGGCAAATTCCGTGGTGTCAACCAAAGTTATCGTCGTACGCCAGTTGTGGGCGGAACTATTTTGGCTAAAGCTGGCTAACCGGTTTTTTTAGCAAGGTTTGGTTAATCCGGCATGAATGATGATTGGCACTATAAAAAAGATGCGGGCCGGAATGTTCCGGTCCGCCGTCTGTGTTTTAGCCCGCTGCGTTATCAGCCCGCAACGTCAGCAAGGGAGACGTAGCGGCATTCGCCAGAATGCCACTGCGGGCCATAGGCCCGACCGATCCCAGCCTAGGGCAAGCGCAGCGTCGCCCTAGGTCTAATGCAAAGTAAAATTGTCAGGGCCACAGGCCCGATTCATCCGTTGCGACCAACAATCTTTTAGCACCTGAGGAACTTTTGCAAGTTCCACTACGATGCCGTCCCTTGGGAAGCGGGCTAAAGCCAGTACCACGTAATGCGGAACTTTTGCAAGTTCCGCTACGGAACAGCATTTCTGGACGTAGCGGCATTTGCCAGAATGCCGAACAAGTTCGTTACAAAGTCCATCCGCTATTCGTGCGAACCTGGACCATATCAACGTTGTCCATAGCTACGGAAATCCCGAGTACACCACCAAAAACCCCGTAAATTGCAGGCTCGTTGACAGTTTTGCGAAAGCAAGGTATGCTTTTTTAAGATTCAACATTATGGAATTTTTCATGCAACTCATTGGCAAATTCACCGATCTGAGTAATCCTCCACACCCAAATTCCACGCAACAGGTGGTAGTGGATATTCGAATTATTATCATTCCAGCTTAATCGCGGGGAGTTTGCCGACGCTACTTGACTGACATACCTTCACCCCGCGGTCCCAGTGGACGCGGGGTTTTTTATTTGATGTTTTGCCTCATACCGTAGCGGAACTTGCCAACGTTCCGATTAAATGACCTCTTCAATCAAACCCTGAATTTTAGCGAATTCCGCTACACTTTCATTTCCAGACTCCCCCCAACCCACCTAGGCAGCAGCATGCGACGCATTCAAATTTATGACACGTCCCTCCGCGACGGCAGCCAGGGGGAAGGGGTCATCTTTTCCCTCCAGGATAAACTGGCTATCACCCGTCGCCTGGATGAATTGGGCTTTGACTATGTGGAGGGGGGGTATCCCCTATCTAATGAAAAAGACGCTCAATACTTTCAGAAGGTCCGCGAATTGCCATTGCGACACGCGACGGTCTGCGCCTTTGGGATGACCCGCCGAAAAGGGATCAAACCGGCGGAGGACCCCGGCATGCGGGCACTTTTGGATTCACACGCCAGCACGATCACCATCGTCGGCAAAACCTCGGCCTTTCATGTGACAGAGGTCCTACGCGTCACGCTGGAGGAAAATCTGGCCATGATTGACGAGACTTTGCGGTATTTGATCGACCAGGGACGGCAGGTCATCTATGACGCGGAGCACTTTTTTGACGGGTGGAAACTGAATCCCGAATACGCTCAACAGACGATCGTCACCGCCGCCCGCGCGGGGGCAAAATTGATCGCGCTATGCGATACCAACGGCGGCAGCATGCCGGGGGAAATTGCCGAATTCACACGCGCGGCCCTGGCTGCCCTTAGTCCCACAAATGTGCCGGTTGGCATTCACACGCACAATGACTGCGACCTGGCGGTGGCAAATTCACTCTCCGCGGTCGCGGCGGGGGCGGTGCAGGTTCAGGGAACGATTAATGGCATTGGCGAGCGTTGTGGCAACGCGGATTTGATCTCGGTCGTGGCCAATCTGGCGATCAAACAACCCGGCTACGAGGTTTTATCAAATAGCGGCGTCCAACATCTGACGGAACTTTCGCGCTTTGTATATGAAACGGCCAATATGAATTTTCGCCCGAATCAGGCTTTCGTCGGCCAAAGCGCCTTCGCCCACAAGGGGGGGATGCACGTCCACGCCATCGCCCGCGCCACCGAAAGCTACGAACATATTCGGCCCGAATTGGTTGGTAATGAGCGGCGCATCTTAGTCAGCGAGCTTTCCGGCCGCAGCAATATCCAGGCCCTGACGCAGCGATACAATATCCACGACGACAAGGCGCTCATGGATAATATTCTTGAGCAAGTGGTCAAACTGGAAAATCGCGGCTATCAGTTTGAAGCGGCGGAGGCGACGTTTGATCTGCTCGTGCGTAAGGCCGCGGGCCTGTTCCAGCCCCATTTTGAGCGATTGAGTTATCATGTCGATGTGGAATCCGACCAGGCCGGAAATGTCCAGACCGAGGCGACCGTCAAGCTGCGCATCGGCGATGAGATTCGCCATGAAGTGGCCGAAGGGGACGGCCCGGTAAACGCCCTCGACGCCGCCCTCCGCAAGGCTCTGCTGCGCGATTACCCCCAACTGGCCCAGATGCAACTGGTCGATTACAAAGTGCGGGTGATCAACTCCGAGGCGGGGACCGCGGCCGGCGTGCGGGTCGTTATCGAAAGCCGCGACCATAGCGACGTCTGGGGTACCGTGGGCGTGAGCGAAAACGTCATCGAGGCGAGCTGGCTGGCTTTAACGGACTCCTTTGAGTACATGCTGTGCAAGGGATAGTAGAGTATTTTCAGAATAGCACGCGGATTAACGTCCAGACTAGAACGCCGCACTTCGCAGAATGATTAATGACAATGCCAGAAAAACAGCGAATCCAACCAATTAACAAATGCGCATCGGTTATGCTTATTCTGATCTGTGTAAATCCGCATGATCTGTTTTATCTGCGTTCTAATATTCCGCGTCTTTCGCTTCATCCGCGTCCTATTTACCTGCGTCCTGAATCACCTCCGTTATCCGCGTCCTATTTCCCTTCCATAAACTGATGACCGACTCAACCCCCCACGAACTGCCCAAGCAATACGAACATACCTCCGCGCAAGAGCGTTGGACCCGGGTGTGGGAGGAGCGGGGCTTTGCCCATGCCATACCCGACCCCGGAGGAAAAAAATATCCCACCGGGCCGTTCACGATTGTCATTCCCCCCCCCAATGTCACGGGCGCGCTGCACCTGGGACACGCGCTCAATAACACGCTGCAGGATATTCTCATCCGGCAAAAACGGATGCAGGGGTACAACGCGCTCTACATGCCCGGCACCGACCACGCGGGAATCGCCACCCAGGCGGTTGTCGAAAAGCGGATTTTTGAAGAAGAAAAAAAATCCCGCCACGATCTAGGCCGGGTGGAATTGGTGCGGCGGATTTGGTCCTGGAAGGAAGAATACGAAGAGCGCATCCTGGGCCAATTGCGGCAACTGGGTTGTAGCTGCGACTGGCAACGGACCCGCTTTACACTGGACGAGCAATGCGCGCGGGCGGTCCGGGAAACATTTTTTCGCATGTTTCGCGATGGCTATATTTATCGCGGCAAACGGTTGGTTAATTGGGATACGCACCTGCAAACATCCGTTGCGGATGACGAAACCTACACGGAAGACACCAAAGGAGGCTTTTGGACTTTTAAATATCCCGTGCTGGACGATGCCGGCCAGCTCAGCGACACGTTTATTCGTTTTAGCACCACCCGACCCGAAACGATGCTGGGCGACACCGCCGTTTGCGTTCATCCGCAGGACGAGCGGTATCAGCGGCTCATCGGCCGCAAGATTCGCCTCCCCCTGGTCCCGCGCGAAATCCCCATCATTGCCGACGCGCTCTTGGCCGATCCCACGCTGGGGACAGGTTGCGTCAAAGTGACCCCCGCGCATGATCCCAACGACTACGCCTGCTGGCAGCGGCAATTGGGCCAGCCAACAGAGTTTGGCATCATCAATATTCTCCATCCCGATGGCAAGATTAACGAAAATGGGGGGGAATTTGCCGGGCTGGAACGATATCGCGCCCGCAAGGCCGTCATTGCCAAAATGGAAGAACTGGGCCTGTACGAGGGGACCGAGGATCGCGTTATTCCGCTGAAATACAGCGACCGGAGCAAAACACCGATCGAGCCGTACCTGAGCGACCAGTGGTTTGTCAAAATGGGTGACTTTGACGACGAGCAACCAGGGCTGGCACAACTGGCCATGGACGCGGTCAAGCAAAGCGCGGTGCAAATTTTTCCCGAGCGGTTTGCCAAAAGCTATCTTGACTGGCTGGGAGAAAAGCGCGACTGGTGCATCAGCCGCCAGTTATGGTGGGGACACCGAATCCCGGTGTGGCAAATCACCTTGCAAGCGGATAAATACAGCAGTGAATTGTCACTCAAAGATAGCCTGAAAAAGGTCAAACAGGAATTTTCTACTGCTTTGAAAAAATACTTTAGCATATTGGGGTTGGAAAATGACTATGCGATCCAGCAAAGCGAAACAAGCCCTACAATAATTAGCTTGTGTGCGCGCACGGAATTGGCTGAACAACACATCTCAGAAATGGAATGCCGAAAAAACGGGAAGTCCTCTATTGGCGGTTTGTATTCAAAAGATTTACCACCCGTCAAAGAGCTTGCCGACTCTGATACAGTAAAGAAAATGGAACAGGAATTAATGAGTACTGTTGCCATATTTTATTCCCAGGACCCCGACGTCCTCGACACTTGGTTCAGCTCCGCCTTGTGGCCCCACAGCACGCTCGGTTGGCCCGAACCGACGCCGGAGCTCGCGTATTTTTATCCCACCAGCCTGCTCATCACCAGCCGCGACATTATCACCCTTTGGGTCGCGCGGATGGTTCTGACCGGCCTGTACAACGTGGGCCAGGTTCCGTTCCGCCATGTTTATATTCACCCCAAGATTCTGGATGGCTATGGCGAGACCATGTCCAAGTCCAAGGGGAACGGCGTCGACCCGCTGGATGTCATCGCCCTGTATGGGGCCGATGCGCTGCGCTTTGGCTTGGCATATTTGGCCACGGAAACGCAGGATGTGCGGATGCCGGTCGAATTAGTCTGTCCGCATTGTGGCAAAACGACCGAGCAAACCAGCAAAAACCGGACTTTGCCGCAGCTCGCCTGCCCCCACTGCCAGCGGGAATTTAGCACCCAATGGGCGAAGGGGGACGCCGCGCTTTTGCCGCGGGGGTCCGTCACCAGCGAGCGTTTTTCCGTTGCACGCAACTTTTGTAATAAGCTGTGGAACGCCGCGCGGTTTGTATTATTAAACCTGGAAGGTTATACACCAGGTCCATTGGACGAGTCAAAATTGCTGCTGGAGGATCGCTGGCTGCTCAGCCGGTTGAACAGTGTCACCAAACAAGTCACCGCTGACCTGGGGGCGTATCGCTTTGCCGATGCGGCGCGGGCTTTGTACGACTTTGCCTGGGATGAGTTTTGCAGTTTTTATGTCGAGATTGTCAAAACCAGGCTTAGCGACCCCGCCCAGCGACCGATTGCCCAGCGACTGCTAGCAGGGACGTTGGACGTACTCTTGCGATTGCTGCACCCGATCACACCTTATTTGACGGAGGAAATCTGGTCGCTTTTGGCACAATACGCGCCGGTACGCGGTATTTCCCAGCCAGCGGCCGCGCCAGAATTTGTCATGACCGCCCCTTGGCCGGTTGCGCAAATTGCGTGGATCGAGCCTGCCAGCGAAGCGCGATTTCGCACATTTCAGGCGGTCCTGGGGGCGGTGCGGGAAATTCGCAGTAGACAGAACATTGCTCCCCGGACGCCGATTAACTTTGCGATTCGTTGCGACGCCGCGACAGCGCAATTGCTGGAACCGCTCCGCCCCTACTTTGACAGCATGGCGGGAGCAAGCCTTACCAGCAGCGGTCCCGCGACAACGCCCCCCGCGCTGGCGGCGAATACGCTTTTGCCGGGTCTGGAAATCTTTGTCGATCTGGCGGGGCATATTGATGTGCAAGCTGAGATTTCGCGCAACGAGAAAGAGTTGGAAAAGCTGCAAAGCGGAATTAGCGCTAAGGAGACCAAGTTGGCCAATGAGGGATTTGTCGCCCGCGCGCCCGCGGAGGTGGTCGCCCGCGAACGGGAACAACTGGCCGAAATGCAAGCCCGCGCGGCGAATCTGGCACAGATCTTGGCGGAATTACGCAAGTCGTAGTAGGCAGCGTCCCGCTGCCGTAAACAAACCCCGTTTCCAATGCTTTTCGGCAGCGGGACGGTGCTGGCTACATGACACAGCGCTGCCGTGAACAAATCCCGTTTTCAATGCTATTCAGCACCGGGACGGTGCTGGCTACGTTATTTAGCGTCCCGCTGCCGTGAACAAATCCCGTTTCCCATGCTATTCGGCACCGAGACGGTGCTGGCTACGTTATTTAGCGTCCCGCTGCCGTGAACAAATCCCGTTTCCAATGCTAATTCAGCACCGGGACGGTGCTGGCTACATGACACAGCGCTGCCGTGAACAAATCCCGTTTCCCATGCTATTCAGCACCGGGACGGTGCTGGCTACATGACACAGCGCTGCCGTAAACAAATCCCGTTTCCAATGCTTTTCAGCACCGGGACGGTGCTGGCTACATTCAGCCGTACCCCCCCGCAGCCGTAAACGTCATGCATCGCTAAATCTGGGTAGTACGGATGATGTTATTAAATAAGACATCTCCGGGGACCGAGAAAAGTCCGTTCGCTATACCCACGGGGGGCTCGCTCAGGCTCGACACCCGCCACCCTCCTGTTTCCCGCCTCTCGTTTCCTGTCTCCCGCCTCCCCGTCGGCGACAGAGTCGCCTCCTACAACTTCTTCCATTAAAAGCTGTGCGACAATCTCCAAAAAACTCCCTTACACATGTCCGCCGCGGCATCGTATAATAGGCAAAACGCCCAATTACGCTCATCCTGCCTTGGCGGTGTTGCTATGCCTGTGCAAATGGAACTCTCGCGAATTATCATCAGCGAGATCAACGACCAACAGATCATTTACTTGCGGGAAGTTGATGGCCCGCGCACATTTCCCATCTTGATTGGCATTTTTGAGGCGACCAGCATTGACCGCCATGTCAAGCAAGTCCCCAGCCAACGGCCCCTGACGCATGACTTGCTGGTCGGGACAGTGCAAGCAATGGGGGGAGAATTGCAGGATGTGGTGATTACCGAATTGCGGGACCA
Organism: Pirellulales bacterium; assembly: GCA_033762255.1. Lineage (NCBI taxonomy): Bacteria > Pseudomonadati > Planctomycetota > Planctomycetia > Pirellulales > Pirellulales bacterium. Next base: position 59,632 of record JANRLT010000028.1, read on the forward strand.
CACCTATTATGCGGTGATCCGCGTCCGGCACGAGGGGGAATTGATCGAGATCGATGCCCGCCCGTCGGATGCCATCGCCGTGGCGGTCACCTGCGATCCCGTGCTCCCCATTTATGTGAGCGAGGATGTCCTAAGCGAGTTGGATGACGAAGATTTCTCCAGCTAGCCGCAAGAAGTGCAACAAATTCTTAGCCGCAAGAAAAGCAAGAGTCGCAAAAATTATGCCTTAGCTGTAAGAATTACAAAAAACACCAAAATCTCTTTCCTCCCGTCTCCCACCTCTCGCCTCCAAACTCCACTCCTCTACTCCCCACGCAATGCTCCTCCTCAAAGTTGCCGACATTGTCAAACACTTTGGGCCGGACCCTGTGCTCGATGGTGTCTCCTTTGAGGTCCGCGCGGGGGAACGGATTGGCCTGGTGGGACCAAACGGCGCTGGAAAAAGCACGCTCATGAAAATCCTGGCCGGAACTGAGTCGGCCGACAAGGGGACGCTGGAACTGCAAAGCAACACCCGTCTGGGCTACCTGGAACAACACCCCACATTTACGCCGGGCCGCACGCTCTGGCAAGAAGCCGAAACAGGGCTGGAATATTGGCTGCGCCTGGGTGCGGACGCGGAACGCGTCGCCCATGAACTGGCGGCTGCCACCGATCCGGCCGAGCATGACCGTCTGGCCCGCCAGTATGACCGCCTGCAAGAAGAGCTACGACTGCACAACGCCTACCAACTGGATCATCAGATTGAACGCGTGCTGACCGGTTTGGGATTTTTGTCTGTCCAATATGATCAAACGGTTGAAACACTGAGCGGTGGCCAACAAAATCGCCTGTTGTTGGCCAAATTACTGCTGTCCGACCCGGACATCATGCTCTTGGATGAACCATCGAATCATTTGGATATCGAGGCTACCGAATGGCTGGAGGACTTTTTGCGAGGGACTTCGCGGGCGATACTGGTCGTCAGTCATGACCGCTATTTTCTCGACCGGGTTACGCAGCGGACGCTAGAGCTTTGCAACGGGACGGTGGACAGCTTTCCGGGCAACTTTAGCAAATACTGGCAGCTCAAGGCTGAGCGACTCGAGGTCCAACGCCGCACTTATGAAAAGCAAACCGAGGAAATCGCGCGGCACGAGGAATTTATCCGCCGTAATTTTTACAGCAATCCCAACCAGGCCAAGGACCGCGAAAAAAAGCTGGAACGGATGGAGCGAATCGAACGCCCCCGCGAGATCGCCGCGCCGGTCATGGGCTTTCCCCCGGTCAAACGGACCGGCGATATCGTCTTACGGGCGGAGGAACTTTCCAAGGCGTTTGACCGGCCGCTCTTTCGCGATTTAACGTTTCAAGTCGAGCGCGGCGAGCGGTGGGGCATTCTGGGACCAAACGGCACCGGTAAAAGCACGTTATTAAAGTGCCTGGTGGGACGGCTGGCAGCCGACACGGGACAAGTGCGAATCGGAACGCATGTGCAAATCGGTTATTTTGACCAGCAACTGGCCGAACTGGCCGATGACGCGCTGGTGGTGGACGCCATCCGCCCCCCGGGCAAGGAATTTACCGAGCCGCAACGCCGGGATATGCTGGCCCGCTTTGGCCTGACGGGGGAAATTGTGTTTCAACCCGTCAACAGCCTCTCCGGCGGGGAACGAAACCGCGCCGCGCTCGCCCGTCTGGCCGCTTCCGACGCCAATGTCCTCGTCCTAGACGAACCTACCAACCATCTCGACCTTTGGGCGTGTGATTCGCTGGAAAAATCGCTCAATGCGTTTGAGGGGACCGTGATTTTTGTCAGTCACGACCGCTACTTTCTCAATAAAGTGGCCGATCATCTGCTCATTGTGGAACCGCGGCGGTTTCGCGTGCTAGAGGGAAACTATGAAACATATTTGCAACTGGCCAAATCCGGCCTGGCAACCGAGGCCAAAAGCGCGGTTGAACAGTTTGCCGCCGCGGCGCAGCCCGTAAAATCAACGGCTAAATCCTCGGGACAAGGCTCTACCACGGAAGCCGCCAGTGGCGGCGTGGCCGTCAAGGCAAAGCGCAAACGAAAATTTCCCTATCGCAAAGTGGCCGAGATCGAGGCGGAGATCCAACAGCTTGAAGCTAGTGTCGAAGAATTGCAAGCCGCCCAGATCGATCCCCAGGTGCTGCGGAACGCGGATAAAATTAAATCCGTGTTAGCGGAACTAGAAACGGGACGGAACCGATTGGCCGAATTGTACGCGCACTGGGAAGAAGCGGTGGAACTTAACGGGTGAGGTGACATACGATGTAGAATGCAACAAATGATTTTTAGCAAATAGTGTAGGCAAGGCACCTACCTGGCCTCCTCGATTGCGATTCAGCGGCACTGTGGTATATCCTTCGCCAACTATTACCTCATACAAACCGCATGCGTGTGCTATCTTATAACATCCACAAGGGGATCGGCGGTCGGGATCGACGTTACCGGCTGGAACGTATTATCGAGGTTATTGGCGAGCAAGAGCCTGACATTGTCTGCCTGCAAGAAGTCGACCGCCATGTGCCGCGATCCCACTTTGACGACCAGCCGCATATCTTGTCGCGGGAATTGAAACTACCCCACGCCATGTATCAGTTTAATGTTCCCCTCAAGCATGGCGGCTATGGAAATCTGCTGTTATCCCGTTGGCCATTCGCGGAGCAGCATCAAATTTCGCTGCGGCTCAAATCCAAAAAGCCCCGCGGCGCGCAAATCGCCAACATCGACGCGCCGGATGGACGATGTACCGTGGTGAATTTTCACCTCGGCTTGGCGGGAAGTGAGCGTCTGTGGCAAATTCGACATTTGCTGGCCCATCATCTTTATCGCCAGGTGGCGGATACACCGGCATTGCTAATCGGCGATAGCAACGACTGGCAAAACGTCTTATTAAAACAATGCCTGCTGGGGGCGGATTTTGTCCAATTAAGCAGTCCGATTAGCCGTTTTCGCACATTTCCGGCATGGTTTCCCTTGGGTTCTCTCGATAAAGCCTTTATTCGGGGCCCCTGGAACGTGAAAAATTGCCATGTCATTCATTCACGGCTGGCTCGGCAGGCATCCGACCACTTACCTTTGTTCGTGGAACTTAGTATGAAAAATTCCTAAACATGCAAATGCTATGTTTTCACTAGACAATACGCAATCGTAGGCAAGATGGGTATTTTGCGCGATTGGAGGGTTTTGCGGGTATCTTCCGTGCTTATTTCTGACGATATCTATTTTCAGGTCATGGATGATCAAATCTCATTGAGGCAGGGCTTATGTCCTTTCGTGGTGTCCAGCAAGGATTCTTATGCTGTCTCCTACTTTTGTGGGGGGTAAGAGGTCTATCCGCCAGCCCTGCTGCGACATCATGCACGACAGCTCCGGAATGTGTCGATCCCTGCCAAATTGACTGCCCCTCGCCTAGTTGGTGCGAACAACCGTACCTCACGGGGGACTGGTGCGGGTATCGGAGTTCCCTGGCGGAATCGGGGATCGTTTTTGACCTCAATGTGGGGCAATTTTATTACGGTGTTACCAGTGGCGGTCTGGAACGGACTTTTGAATACGCGGGGCACGGCGACTACGTGGCCAATGCCGATCTGGGCAAACTGCTAGGTTGCCAGGGGTTATTCCTAAAGCTGCGGGCGGAACATCGCTTTGGCCAATCGATCGGCGACGCGGCGGGAGTTTTAATCGCACCCACGATCGCAACGGATTTGCCCAGGCCAGAAGACGATAATCTGTATCTAACAAATGTCTTATTCACGCAGGCATTATCCGAGAATTTTGCGGTGTTTGCCGGCAAAACCGACACGCTGGATGGGGACCTTAACGCTTTTGCCCATGGCCGAGGCATGCGGCAATTTTCAAATTTTGGATTGGTGGCCAATCCCGTCACCTTGCGAACGATCCCTTATTCCACCTTGGGGGCGGGATTTGTCATTTTGAGGGAGTTAGAGCCAATATTTACCTTTACCGTGCTCAACGCCAAGAACACAATCGATTCGGACGGGTTTAGCGAATTATTTGCCGAAGGGGTGGCTATTGCCACGGAAGCGCGGCTGCCGACAACTTTTTTTGGGCTTCCTGGACACCAACTGTTTGGCGGCACATGGAATAGCCGCGATGTCGTTTCACTAGAGCAGTCGCCAGGCTTTTTATTACCTAATGTTCCCATCGCCCGCGCCAGCGACTCTTGGTCCTTGTATTACAATTTTGATCAATACTTGGTGGTAGATCCGCAAGATCCCAAACGGGGTTGGGGCGTCTTTGGCCGGGCGGGCATCGCCGATCAAAATACAAATCCCCTATCAGCTTTTCTAAGCGCGGGAGTGGGGGGGAGCAGTTGGCTGGCAAATCGCGCGCGCGACACCTTTGGGGCGGGATGGTTCTATGTGTTTACCAGCGAAGAGATCGGACCCGACCTGCTCCCCGCGCTAGGACTTGTGGGAGACAGCCAGGGCGTGGAGTTGTTTTACAACATTGAAGTGACCCCCTGGTTTCATTTAACCCCGGATTTGCAGGTGCTCATGCCAGCCCGCCAAAACCTGGATACGGCGTTGTTGGTGGGTTTGCGGGGCGTGGTGACATTTTAACAGCTAACAAATTTTATTGTGACGATGGATGCATGAATCTGTAGTTACCGATCCAATAATGTTGATAACCCAAGGAAGAATTTGCCCCATACCCGGATATGGCATGGGAATGGACATATTTGGGGAAAGTCGGATAAGATAGGGCAGGGCGGTTATAATTGACGATCGCGAATATTTATTGTCTGTTACACATAGCTAAGCTGACGGCGCGACGACTCGCCAGCTAGCCCTTGTTAACTTCTGTGGAAATTCAACCATGCCTAAAAATAACGCTGCTTGGTCCCCGCGCGCCTTTTGGCGACTGTGGATGGCCGTATTCTGCCTGATCACGTGTTTGTTAGCCCTGACGCAAAGCCAATCCCAAATCTTGCGCCAGCGCCGCGAGCCAAATAGGGGACGGCCACTGATTGACCGCCTGCGGCAGCGGCCTGCCGCGGATGGAGCGCGGGCGTATGCCGGGAAGCCATTTGGCAGCGGTTATGCACGGTTTCAATTGCCAGCCGGAACGGATATCTCCGTCTTTACCGATCGTGAATTCACCCTAACCGAAAAAAACGGCCGCGCCCTGTACGCCGTCTACGACGCCGAGCCGGTCCGCAACGCCCTCCGCAACGCGCTTAACCTGCAGCAAACGCTGACGGGCCAGCCCTTTACCGTGACGGTGGAATTTTTGTTTTCTGGCAACGATCCGCTGGAACTAACGCTGCACACGCCGCAGCCGCTGCAACTGACCGTCATTCCAGAGGCAAATCCCCAGGCCCAGGCGGAGCAATTGCGTTCCTGGTGGGACAATTACGCGCAATCGGTCAAGCGCGCGGTGGCCAATAGCGAGTATCCGCCAACGGTTGATACGTTTTTATTGCTCACGCTGCAGCGACGGCTAGGCCTGCCCCAGCCGCGCGAAGGGTTGCTCGCCAACATGCTGGGTGATTCAGGAATCAATCAGCTTTTAGGAACGCTGCTTGGAACCGAAAGTCTGCGCCTGGCGATGCAAAAAGAGACTTTGATGGCAAAGGTAAATCCCGCCGAAATTGCTGACCAACCTTTGCCCGCGCCCCTGCAACCGCTTCCCGTGGAGTACGCTCCCGCCGATCCCCACGTGGCGATCGAACCAATTGCCCTGCGCGTGCCGCATGAGTGTTTCTATGTGCGGTTTGGCAACTTTGGTAATTTTCTATGGCTGCAAGAAGCCCTCAACGAATGGGGAGGGGATGTCGGCAACCTTCTGGCTTTTCGCGCGCTAGATTATGGGGCCACCGATAAAATCCAAAATCAATTGATCCTGAAACAAGGCGCATTGGCAAAGCTGCTAGGTCCGACGGTCATTCAAGATGTCGCGCTCATTGGCCTGGACACTTATGTCCGCGACGGCGCGGCGATCGGCATGCTGTTTCACGCGCGAAATAACTTTGCCCTGGGGACGGATTTTCGCGGCCAGCGGCGGGAACTACTCAGACAAAACAAGGCCGCAACCGAACAACAGGTGGAGATCGCCGGGCGAAAGGTCTCGTTCATTTCCACCCCCGACAATCGCGTCCGTTCGTTTTACGCCACCGATGGCGATTTTCACCTGGTGACCACGTCGCGTAGTATCGTGGAACGGTTTTATGCCGTGCGCACGGGGGAGGGGAGCCTGGGCCAGTCCTCCGAATTCCGATCCGCGCGTACTAGGATGCCACTGACGCGGGAGGATACAATTTTTGCCTATCTGAGCGAAGCGTTTTTTCAGCAGTTTACCTCACCGGCGGTGCGGGTGGAAATGTCCCGGCGGATGCATTCAGCGTTAGAAATGGACCACCAGGAACTGGCTGTCTGGATGGCCCGCCAAGAAGGATTCTCACAGCTTACCGCTGATAAACTAGTGACGGCCGGTTATTTGCCGCCAGAGTTTAACCGCCGTGCCGATGGGAGCCAACTGATCGCCGGCCCCGACGGTAAATTGTGGGACAGTATTCGCGGAGCCAAAGGGAGTTTTTTGCCGATTGCGGACATGCCGGTCACGGGAATTACCCCGAGTGAAGCGCGGGCTTATGGGGAGTTTAGCCAGAAATACCTGGAAATGCTCCCCACGAGCGGCGCCATCGGCGTGGCGATCCAGCGGTTCAACATGCCCCCGGGACCCCCTAGCCCATTTATGCCAATACAGCCGGGCTACAACACCGGCCCCCGGGAGCGAATCGTCATCGATGTGGCGGGTACATTGGTTCCCAAAGCCCAAGCCGACTTTCTCAGGCAGTATCTAAGTCAGCCAACAACGGTGCGCGCGGCACCGCTAGCCACTGATCAACTTTCGTTGGAATTAGTGACGAATGGCGCGCTCTTTGGCGGAAATGGCTCTGGACCGACGCATAATGTATTTGGCGTGCATGACCAGAACTTAGCCTGGCAATTGGCGGGCCTTCCCTGGCAAAACCAAGAGAGCGGATTCGTGATGCCGCGGCTGGATCAATTGCCCCAAATCTATCTTGCCGCTTGGCCAAATCCGGGATTGTTATCGTTACTATTAGGAAATCAGCGGCAATTGGTCTTTGATGATCAAGGTTACGCCGCCGGCCAGCAGCAACTTCATTTGTTTGCCCAACCCGTTCCAACATGGTACCGCCAACAAGGGACGCTCAGCATTTTTGCCCTGTCCCGCGACACGATTGCCTCGGTCGCCAACCAATTTATGGTGGTGGAGGCTCCCCGTCCCGCCCAGGTCTGGCTGCATGTGGCCGATTTGTCTCAATCGCAAACACGCTCTTTTGCCACGGCGCTCGGCTACTTTCAGGCCCGCAAAATTTCCCTGGGGAATTTGCGGCTTTTGCATGTGCTAACCAGCCAGTTGGGCGTGCCGGTGGAAGGGGCGCGGCAAGTCGCGGAGGAGCTGTTGCAAGCGCGGCTGCGTGATCCACTAGGGGGAGAATACGTGGTGGAAAATCCCACGGGTCTATTACCCCGCTGGCAGACGACCGCCTGGGGGCCGCTGTCGGCAAAATTGCTTACGCAGGTGCCGCCAGAGTTTGTATCGCCGCCGCTAGGCTGGTTTCGTGGGTTGGACGCGGACGCGGCCCTGGTGGCTAAAGAGGCGACCGCCCATATTGAGCTAGAAATGCAGCGTGCCAGTCCCGCGGATCAACCGGCGGTCACCGTCAACCGCACCGGCAAAGCCCCCGCCGCGACGCCGAGCACTCCCCAACCTACTGTTCCCCCCGTCGATAATGCGGAGGAAATTCCTCCGGGTACGATCCCTAGCGGAAACGCCCTCCCTAGCTTTTCCTGGCCCAGTTTTAAATTTCTAGAGCGTCCGCAAGATCGCGCAAATGATACCCAGTCCCCGGGGGAACTGCCGAAGCCAAAGTAGTTGGGTTTAGGGAGAGCTTGCGGGTTTGAAAATATACTTTTTGCACGGAGTCACGGAGGAAATACAGAGTGGCACGGAGATGCGATTTGCGTGTCGGTTTGACCGTTGCTTTATTACTCTGCGCATTTTTCCCATTGGTAAGCACTTGCGGGCCAAAGGCATTTAATTCATAGCGGGTCAAAGGCCCGACCTATCGCAGCCTAGGGCAAGGGCAGCGACCCCCTAGGTTATCTAGAGTTAATAAGTGGAAGGGCCAAAGGCCCGATTGATCATCGTCGTTGAACCCCCGGTGTCGGGAGTCTGACGCGGAGAAAGCGCATTTAGTAATAGCGCCTAGTCGCGGAAGAATCCTGACCCCATGCCCCCTGCTAAAGGGGGGACGGGAGTCCTGGACGAATCAGGCTGTTTTTCAAATAAGCTTGCACCACCCACGACCCCCGGTCAATCCCGTTTTAAGTAGCCCAATTGCCAACCAACGCCAATGCCGATTAGCCCCAGCAGCAAAAATTCGACTCCCAAGGCCATAACTTCATTCCCTTCGCCAAAGAGCCGCGTGTTAAACCGAAATATTTCCTTGAAGACCGCGACAATGGCGATCAGGCCGACGGTCAGGAGCGAGCAGGCCAGCCTGGCCCTGCGATAGTTGGCGAACATTCCCTGCGCTTCGTCAAGCATGCCTTGCCATTCCTGGCGGCTGGCGGCGGCTTGCCGGATGCGGTCTTTATGCAATAACTCTGTCGCCAGACGAACGTCCTCGGCATGAAAGCGGCGCGCTTCTTGGTTAGTTTCCGCGGGGCGCAAGCGAAATTCCTCGGCATCCTCCCCCGCTTCAGGGGGTTGGGTTGCTTTAAAATAAGTAGAGGATTCCACCGGCGCGGAAAGTTTTTGTTGGGGGTTTACATCCTCCGGGGGAAGACTTTCTTCCCGCGCTTGCAACAAGATACGCTGGCTGCATTTGGGACAAGGAACGGTTTTACCCAATAAGCGATCCGGGACTGCTAGCTTCTGCCCGCAGGATTTGCAGCGAATCGGTGTCGGCATGCTAGCCCCTATGCCATGCTATTTAGAATTTCTTTCACACATAATCACAGTGGTTGCACAGAGCGGCGCGGAGTAGAAAAAACCTATCCCCCGGACGCGCTTCGCTGCAATCCTTAAACCACCACCAAAAAGCAATTCGGCGACAGAGTCGCCTCCTACAAATTGCGCGGCGCGTATAACCAAATACCAAAAAAAAAATTCCAGCCACCAAACACCATAACCTTACAATCGCGGCGCGGCGGGCTTGATTGGCGGGGCGTAGTTTTGCGCTCCCCGGGGCTTCACCTTGCGGGCGTAAATTTTATCCCCGCACGCGGCATAAATCGTGTCAAAATTGGGACCGCCAAATGTCAAATTCGCCACGCGGCCATTCGGCGTGGGAATAATACAATTTACCCGTCCCGCCTGGTCGCAGACCTGGATGCCCAACCGCGTCGCCACGTACAACCGGCCATTCCGGTCCACTTCTAATCCGTCCGCGCCGCTATCGTCCGCGTTATCCGGCATGTGAATGTGGTAATATTTTTGCTTGTGGGCGAGCGTGCCGTCCGGTTGCACTTGGTAGCTGTAGACCCAGTGGGATTTGGTGTCGGCCACATACAACAGAGATTGATCCGGCGACAAGGTGATGCCGTTGGAAAATTTCAGTCCCTCGTCCACGATCTCTTTTTTGCCATCGGGGCTAATGTGCCAGATTTTACTGGGGCTGGTGCCATCCCAGCCCGGTTCAGTCGCATAGACATGGCCTAGATGCGATACCACCAGGTCATTGCCGCGAAAGCCCTCCGCCACGATCCGGGATTTGCCCTCGGTGTTCCAGGCCAAGATTTGATTTTTGGCCCCCGCCGCAGCGTAGAGTTGGCCATCGGGCCCAAAGGCTTGGCCGTCTCCCTTGCCCGAGTCCGGCAGAAACTCGCTCACTTTATTGGACGAATCAATCTTATAGGTCTTGCCCGCGGGGACATCGTTAAAGAAAACCTCTCCCGCGTTATTGGCGGCGGGACCCTCGGTAAAGCCGTACCCCTCGGCGATTAATTTCCAGTCTTCGCCCGGAATGAGAATCTCTTGTAACTGGCTTGAACCCCGCCCGGCGGCGACCGGTTGCGGCCAATCCTTCCACAGATAGCGCATGGCGTCGGGAAAGACCTTCGTTGCGTGGTTGGTGTTGTGCTCCCCTTCGCTCCAAATAAATTTGTGTTCATAGCCCGCGAACTCGAGCGCGCGTTGCATTTCTTGGTTGGCCATCCACCAGTCGCCGCCATAGATGTTCAAATCGCGGCTGCCATCCTCCATAAAAATGCGAATTGGCTTGGGCTGGTACTTGCGGACCAGCGTGGGGTAGTCGTTGCCGCCGCGCAGGCCCACGTAGGTGCCGATGCTGCTAAACACGCGGGAAAATTCGTGCGGGCGCTCCCATGCGGCGGTCCAGGCGCAGATCGCGCCGCTGCTAGCCCCGCCAATGCAGCGGTCGTTGCCGCTTTTGCTCAGCTTGATGGCGCGGCCGTCGGTTGCGGTTTTGGTTTCGGCGTCGGGCAAAAGTTCTTCCAGTAAGAATCTCGCATAATTGTCTCCTAAACCGTCGTATTCGTAGCTGCGGTTAAACCGGTCCAGTGCTTTTTCATCTGGTGCCTTGACCCGTCCATGCATGATAAAGACGCCGATCGTGACGGGCATTTCACCCTTGTGAATCAATTCGTCAAAGACCGCGGGGGCGTTATACTGCACGCCATCCTGGTTGACGTAGACGCACGCGGGAGTTTTGCCATCGTATTGGCGGGGGATATAAATCCAATAATCGCGCACGGTCCCCGGAAAAATTTTGCTGTTCTGGAACTGAAATTGCCGGACTTCTCCCGCGGGAGGGGCGCTTGCGGAAACTGGTGACGGCGTGTTCGCTTGCGCCAGAACCGGGCGCGTCATCGCCACACTTGTCAACCCAACCACCAATGTCAACCAAGAAACTGTAAAAATAGCCTTACGGCCCCCCCAACCATGCGCTTGCGACATTTGACTTTGCCAAAAAAAGAAAAAATTTGATCGCCCTTTATTTGGGCATATTCCCCCGCTAATTCTCCCTCGTAAAATCAACGGGAACCCACTCTTGCCGACTCTGAGAATATCGCGGAAGCAAGCTGGATGCAATCAATTCTTTACCTCGCACGTGCCAAACCCGCCAAAGATCATGCTATTTCTGGACTGCCACATAAATATTACTTATAAAGAGCGGCTAAATTATATTTGGATTCTTAATTATATCTATTAATCAGCAACACGATTGCAACCATAAAAAATCAAGCCATTGCATAATTATTCCGCAGAATTGCAAAAATGGTTTGCAGTAAAAAGCCGATGGACCAGTGAAATATGGCTAATTGCCATAATATTTGCATGTATTTTGATAAATGTGTGTTATTTGTAATCTTTGGCATATTCCTTGCTAATCCTTTGACGACTGGGCATGCGTTACTTAGATTTAGGGCTGATTTCTTTTGAAAATTCTAGGAGAACAAGGCGGATTGAATGTTCCCTGAATTTTATGGTCGTGCGTGAATCTTACCCAACGCACCAAAAATAGGCGGTTAGAAACACAACTTTGTTTGGCAACCGTGGAAAACGAGTAAGGCCGTTTATCCACCCTGCTTCTGGCTTTGGTTGATGATAAGCCGTGAAGTAATTGATGAGTTTGCACTCATGTTGCGCGCGGGCGGTCAGGCTCGCTGCAAATTTTCCTGCCACCAGCGGAGAACGTGATGGCCACAATTGATCAACAAGGCACCCTGCAACCTAAATACGCCGCCAGTTTGGCGACTGCGCAGCGTATCGGCGGGTTGGAATTGGCATCCGCCAAGCTTTCCCCCGACATGGATTGGGGAACCGAGCGTCACGATCAAATGTCATTTCATGGCGTTTCCCGGATGACGTTAACCACTGTTCCCTTGATGCTGGCGGATATGGTGGCGGTCAGCCTAGCAGCGGGAATTGGTTATGGCATTAGCCAAACCTGGTGGCAAGGCCCACAGATGTCATTTATCAACTATGCCGCCGCGCTCATCGTTAGTACGCTGATCGCCAAGTTTATGTTTGGACTTTATCCCGGAGTCGGTCTAAGCCCCAGTGTGGAGTTAAAACTCACGACGCTGGCCAATTGCGTGGTCTATGTCGTTTTTTTGGCAAGCAGCTTGTTGCAACAGGGAACCTTGCAAATTGGTTTGACGGGCATGCTTATCACGACCTGGGCGATGGCCCTGGCCGCCGTGCCATTGGTCGGGTGGACGGCCCGGGGTTTTCTCAGCCGGTTAAATTGGTGGGGAGAACCAGTCCTGATCTTTGGCCAAGGTCCCCAAGCCCGCGCTATTTATCAATACTTTCGCGCGCGGCCGGGCATGGGCCTGCGCCCACGCGGGATGCTGGGGCATAAGTTGGACGTGGAGGGAAATTTTCCCCCGGAAATGCTGTTTGCGCCTCCCGAAAAAGCCGCGGAATTGGCCCGCAGGCACGGGATCTCCTGGGCGATCATCGCCAGCGGGGACCTCAGCAAAAATCAAGTCCTTCGTTGTTGCGAATTATGTGCGACAGCTATTCCCAATCGACTGGTGATGACAGACTTGGAGCATTTTCCCAGTCTTTGGAATCGCACCCATGACTGCGGGGGGACTCCGGGAATTCAAGTAACCGAAAAACTGTTGCTTCCCGTTCCAAGATTTATTAAACGGGCCATGGATTTGCTGTTAACGATCCTTGCCGCCGGGCTGCTGGCACCGTTATTAGCCACCCTGGCCATCCTGGTAAAATATAGTTCGCCGGGTCCGATTTTTTATGGGCACACCCGGATTGGCCGAAATGGCAAAAAGTTCAAGGCGTGGAAGTTTCGCAGCATGATTCCCCAGGCGGACCAGGTTTTGCGGGATTATCTGGCCAAAAATCCCGAAGCCCGCGCCGAATACGAAGCCACGCAAAAATTGCGACATGACCCGCGCATCACTCGCGTGGGAAATTTTCTGCGTAAAACCAGCCTGGATGAATTGCCCCAGTTGTGGAATGTGCTGCGCGGCCAGATGAGCCTGGTCGGACCCCGGCCGATCGTGGATGATGAAGTTTGCCGCTATGCCGAAGAGTATCGACATTATTTGCGGGTTCGCCCCGGGATTACGGGTTTGTGGCAGGTTTCGGGGCGCAGTTTGACCACTTACGAGGAGCGCGTCCGACTGGATACGCACTATGTGCGCAATTGGTCCCCCTGGCTGGATTTGTATATTTTGGTCCGGACGATTAAAACGGTGCTATTGCGTGAAGGGGCTTTTTAATGTCGGCGGGAATCGCGCCGATTGTGGAAACCACCGCGGAAGTTACCCCCGTGGAACAGCCCATGCCCCTGGACAATGTCTTAAATCAAAAAAATGCCTTAGGTCCAAGCAGTCCCTTAGGTTCAGACAGTGACATATGTCCTGATAGTGCCTTAAAGCAACATATCGCCCTGGATAAAGACAGTGCCCTGGATCGCAACCTCTCCCAGGAAAACACGGAGCCAGCGCGCGTTCCCGCCGATTCCCGGGAGGCAACCGACGCTCTCGCTTGGCAGACACGAACCGTGCGCGGGGGGAAGTGGATCTTTGCCGCGCGTGTGGTGCAAATCTTGTGCACCTTGGCGGTGCAGTTAGTCTTATCGCGACAATTATCCCAGGCCGATTACGGGATGTTCAATGTCGCTTGCGCCACGACGCTATTTTTGGCGATCATGATCATGGGGGGACTGAACTACGCGGCTGTTCGGGTTCTGCCCGGTTTTTTGGTGGATAAGCAAACCGCGGCGATCCAGCGTTTTTTGCGCGGGGGCTATTTGACATTGGCCGCGTCCACGCTTTTGACAATGGGTGGAATCTGGCTGTCGCGCTCATATTTGCCCATTGTGAATCGCTTTTCGGCGGAATTGTTGGTAGTGGTGCTGTGCGGGGCCACCCTGATGGCCTGGCAGCAGTTTACCGTGGAAGCCCTGCGCGGCATGCATGATCTGCGCTCGGCGGCGTTATTTCATGGAGGAAAAACCAACGGCGCGTTTAGCAGCCTCATACTGGTGTGTGCCATCCTGCTATGGCCATTGCTGATCGGAGGCTCGTCTCTGTTATCGACAATCTGGCTCTACACGGCGGCGATTGGCCTGACCTTGCCGATGGTGGGTTGGCTATTATGGTATCATGTGCGGCAATTGCCGCCAGCCACTGACAAGAACACGCCTCAAGATCCGCTTGCCGATTCAATTCCGTCCGCCAGCCATGTCAGGGATAGCCAGCCGCTCTCACCGCCAGGTCCGCCACGCCTGTGGCCCTTGGCGCTCTCTTTTTTGCTGTTACAAGTCCTGGCATTTCTCCAGGGTGAAGCAGAGTTGTGGCTGGCATTTGCAGCCTGGGGGGCAAACAGTCCGGATCTTGGTCTGTATTCCGCCGCGCGCTGGATCATCATTTTAATCAGTTTGCCCCTGACGATGATTAATCAAACAATTAGCCCGTCGATTGTGGATCTGCGCGCGCGGGGCAATCTGAGCGAATTGCAACGGTTGCTACGGGGCGCGGCTTTTGCCGCGGGGATTCCCTCGCTTTTGGCCTTGGCGGGTATTTGCCTGTTTCCAGGCTTGACCCTGTCAATCTTTGGCGATTACCAGTCCGCCGCCTGGCCCTTATTTATTTTAGCCGTCGGGCAATTTTTTTATTTTTGGACCGGCAGTGCGGGAATTACACTAATGATGAGCGGGCACGAATGGACTATTTTGGCGATTAATGTCCTGAGCGCGGCGCTGTTGCTCATCGCGGGGGCCTGGGGGGCGGCACATTATGGAATGACCGGTTTGGCGGTGGTTTCCTCGAGTGTCACGGCATTGATGAATCTGGCCCAATGGCTTGCCGTCTGGCGGCTGGAAGGGCTGTGGACCCATTTTTCCCTTGCACAGGCCCAACCCGCCTGGGTATTTGCCCGGCGTCAACTGCAAAAATTTCGATCCCCCCCCGTCAACTAACAAACTTCCCGTTTTCGCATCCACCGCTTTATCCATGCCCGCCGCCGCACCTTCATCTCGTACCGATCATGCTTGGCCCTTGCCGGGCTTTTTGCATCCGTGGGCGTGCGTGGCCTGGGTTAGCATTCCCACGATATTGCACACCTACTGGATCTCCCGCGGAAATTTTCACACGCTGTGGAATGTGCAAAAGCATCTGGGAGATTGGGAATTAGCAATCATTCTGGCGGCCGTGGCCTGCTTTGGCTTGGGCGTGTTTCTGAGTAGCGGCACACGCCCGCGCATTGTCGAACAGTCCGAACGCGACCACAGCGCCGAAGCCCTGACGCTGGTTTTTTGGCTGGGTTGGGCGTTGGTCATGCTGGCCAATGCCATCTGGCTGGCCATGGCAATGAAGCGCGGGTTTAGCCTGGCGGTCGTCGAGGAAAACTTTGGTTCCGACGGCGGCAATGTCAGCTACCTAAAAAAAGAAGTTTTTCAAACAATTCCCGGCGTCACCACCGCCACGCAATTTGCCATGTCCGCGGCCGTGATGGCCGTCTATTTGTACTGGCGGCGGGGAGAGTTCCGTTATGTGTTGGCCCTGGGATGCATTATTCTGACCACGCTGGCTCGCAGTTTTTTACGCGCGGAACGACTGGCGCTGATCGAGACCGTGGTTCCCGCGATCATCATGGCGGTCTGGCTGGCGTACCGCGTGAATTCCACGATGACGGTATCACGGGACCGCTGGATACGATATTCACCGGCGCTCTTTTTGGTATTGGGGATCACGGCCTTTGGCTTTTTTGAATATTTTCGTTCGTGGAAATTTTATAAAGCGGAACAACGCTCTTTTACCCAGTTTGTGCTGGATCGGTTTACCGGTTACTACGCCACCTCCATCAACAATGGGGCGATGGTGATCAATCATCATAAATCCTTGCAGTACCGGCTCCCCCTTCCTTATACAACGTGGTATTTCTTTTGGAATTTTCCACTTGTGGACGCCACCATCGGCTATGAAAAGTTGACTCGCATCGACCCCTTTGAAAACTGGATGAATCATCTAGAGTTGCATGGTAACGTGGAATACAACACCGAATGCGGCTGGGTGTATCCGATGATTGATTATGGCATTTTTGGGGGTTGGCTGGCGTGGATTGCCATTGGCTATGGCGTGGGCTGGGTCTACCGGTATTTTGACGCGGGGCATATGTACGCGCTGCTGCTGTATCCCTTATTTTGGGTTTGCTTTTTGGATTTTCCGCGCACATTTTTAATTACTTCGGGACGTTTTTTGCCTTCTTACCTGTTGATTGCGTTGTTTGCCATCGTGTGGAACTGGCAACGCTGGGGGCTTCATTCCGGCAGGTATGCGCCCGCCCCTACAATTGCTTAACAACCTAGCGTCAAATGCCCGCAACACCCTATCCGACGTTTTATTTGGCAGGCGCGCCTAAATGCGGCACGACCTCGCTGGCGGCCTACCTGGCTACTCACCCCAAAGTCTGTCTTCCAGCGCCCAAGGAACCGTTTTTTTGGTGCGATGATTTGCCCTGGATGCGGGAGTTTTTATTAGGCGCGCGCTACGAGGAAAGTTATCTGCGACTTTACGCCAACAAGTCCCCCGGCCAACTGGCCTGCGATGCCACGACCATGTATCTGTACTCGGACTGCGCGCTTCGTAATCTGGCCGCGGCGGTTCCCCAGGCTAAGCTAGTCCTGATGTTTCGCAATCCCGTGGACGTGGCTTATGCCTACCACATGCAAATGCTCAATGCCTTTCAAGAATCCGAACCGGACTTTGAGTCGGCCTGGGATTTGCAGACCGAACGTGCCAAGGGGCGCGGACTCC